>NZ_MPPE01000033.1:0-3255 GCF_001896645.1 Tepidanaerobacter sp. EBM-49 | reverse complement strand
TTATACTATACTAGAAAGCTAATATTCGGGTTTTGCTGCATTAAAAAATGGATAACCCTTCTATCTCATATTACAAGGGACGGTTCTTTTGTGTTGTCAGACAACACAAAAGAACCGTCCCTCTGTGCTATGACAACACAAAAGAACCGTCCCTGTGTGCTATGTGCACTGCGTGTTTAATTATAAAATCAAGTAAATTAAATATTGAAAAATCATTTCTTCAAGCCATTGTAATTTATCTTTACCAAACTCTGATACATTTGGATTCAATGCTTTATATTGATCCCATGTCTTATAATATTTACTTTCGAGCTCTCTTGAAGGCTCGACTGTGTAATCTTCTTTGTTAAACTCAATGCCTGCAGTATCTCCCGAATTAGTATAAACTGCATAATCTCTTACGGTTTCCGCAACAGCACATAGATTTTCTAGGTTTATGTCATTTAGCATGAGCGGGTGTTTGTCCAAGCTAAATATGTATTTGCCTCCCGGAGCAAGTATATCAATGTACTCCTTAACTTCTTTAACGCAATCTTTCTTAGATTTGGTTTTCAAACTCATAATTGGATACAAGCCTGTAATAATATGCTTTTTTCCAAGTTTTTCTTTTATAAGCTTTGGGTCACCGCTTTCAAAGACAAGCAGTGTATTTGTTGGTAGTTCGTACAGATAATCTAAATATCTTAATAAATCTCCTTCGCAAAGTAAGCTGCAATTAATACCAAGGGATGCATATTCATAAGTCATGCGTTTGAAGGTAGGCCAGTAAAGTTTTGCAAAATCTTCTTCTCTGATAAAGGCCGGCATATGTAGTGGCATAAAAACTCTGCTGTATTTTGAAGGATTTTTTGGCAGACCTTTTTTAAATGCTATAGGATATAATGCTTCGCAGGCAGCCTTAACTTTATCAGGGATACGCCTAATATCCACACTTATGCCTCTAAATCCGCGAAGTTGGTCTGCAAGAAGATCAAAAGGTGTTTCGGTAAAACCGCCCTTAAAAATCGAGCTTGGATAAAATCCATATTTTTCTACCAGATCATTTATTATGTCTGTAAGTTGCCTATAATCGCTCTGATATGCAAGCAAGCTTTTCGTAAGGCTTATTGCGCTGTTGATGGGATCTGAAGCGTTAAAAGCTTTGTACAGTCTAGGAAGAACCCTTTCTAGGATACAATCATAAGGTTTTTCGATAAGATAATCATAGTCTTCCACCGTCATTCCTACTACTTCCGGATGCTGAATAAAGCCGTTTGATGCCATGATAAATGAACGCGACTCAAGGGCCTGGTAGAAAGAAGGCAAGCGAAAACTTCCGGCAAAAACACATATGTCAGAATAAACCAACTGACATATCTTGTCCGCAGGCTCTTTAAGTTTTTCAAGTTTCCACTGAGCTTCTACCAGATCAAGGCCTCCAAATTGGGCTACAGCTTCAAGTGTAAGGGATATATCTACCGGAACTCTCTTGGGTATTTTATTATCAAGGATATCCTCATAGATCTTTACCCTTTCTTCCTGCAACTTTTTTGCATTAATCATATCGAATTTATTCACCTTTTATAGTTATTTTGATGTTCCGCCTTCTTTAGACTATAAACACTTATAGTTAAATTCAATTATATATTGGTTCTTATGAAATGTAAAGATTTTTTGCTTATTTTAGACAATTTTCTGTAATCCCTGCACATAGCGTATCAGACAGCAAAAACTAAATGACGAATATACCATACAATTTACATTAATAAATAAACCAGATATTGAAATACTGCATCTTCAAGATTTGAAAGTTTGTCTTTTCCAAACTCTGATACATTTGGATTTAATGCTTTATATTGATCCCATGTCTTATAATATTTACTTTCTAACTTTCTCGAAGGCTCCACCTTATACTCTTCCTTCTTAAACTCAATACCTGCAGTATCTCCCGGATTGGTATAAACCGCATAATCTCTTACAGTTTCGGCAACGGCACACAAATTTTCTAAGTTTATGTCGTTTAATAGCAAAGGCTGTTTGTCAAATCCAAATATATATTTGCCTTGCGGAGCAAGGATGTCAATGTACCGCTTTACTTCATCTACGCACTCTTTTTCAGATTTTGTTTTTAAATTGACTATTGGATAGAGTCCTGTAATTATGTGCTTTTTGCCTAATTTACCTTTGATTATTTTAGGATCACCGTACTCGAACATAAGAACAGTATCTGTCGGCAGATCATAAAGATAATCAAGATACCTTGTCCAGTCATCCTCGCAGAATATGCTGCAGTGAATCCCCATCGAGGCATATTCATCCAACATTCTTTTGAATGTAGGCCAGTAAAGATTTTCAAAATCCTTTTCACGCATAAATGTGGGCATATGCAAAGGCAAAAACACTTGTCCATAGTTAGAAATTTGCGCAGGCAAACCTTTTTTAAACACTATGGGATAAACTGCTTCGCATGCTTCCTTTAACTTATCAGGAATGCGCCTAATATCCATGCTTATACCTTTAAATCCCCTAAGTTGGTCAGCTATAAAGTCAAAAGGCGCTTCCGAAAAACCGCCGCTAAATAAATTCCCCGGGTAGTAGCCGTATTTCTCGGTAAGTTTTCCAACTATCATGCCGCTTTCCATAAAGTCATTATTGTATGCTAAGACACTTTTTGTAAGGCTTATAGCGCTATTAATCGGGTCTGCTGCATCAAGCGCCTTATATTGGCGAGGAAGCACTCTTTCCAGAATACAGTCATAAGGTTTTTCAATAAGATAATCATAATCTTCCGGCATCATGCCAACTACTTCCGGATGTTGGATAAATCCATTTGATGCCATAACGAAGGATTGAGATTTCATCAACTCGTAAAAGGAAGGAAAACGCAATGAGCCGGAGAAAACGCAGGTATCAGAATAAACCTTCTGACATAATTTGTCAGCGGTTTCTTCCACTATCGAAGGATTCCACTGCGCCTGAGCTAAATTCAGCCCTCCATACTGGGCAACAAATTCAAAGGGAAGGCTTATGCCTACAGGAACTCTTTTTGGCACCTTATTATCATATACATCATGATATATGCTGATCCTTTCTTCCTGCAATGCTTTTACGTCATTCATTTATTTCACCCACCCCTGGCATATTTTTACTCCTTCAGCAGCATTTGTCGTCCAGGCGTCTGCCCCCACATGTTCACACACTTCCTGGTTTACCGGGTTGCCTCCTATTATCACTTTAACCTTGTCTCTTAGACCTGCTTCTTTAAGGCCGTCTATT
>NZ_MPPE01000045.1:0-14143 GCF_001896645.1 Tepidanaerobacter sp. EBM-49 | reverse complement strand
TTTAATAAATAGACTTAAATAGATTTAATTTCTTTTCCTTGTTCTGTGGCAAGGCTGGTAGAGGTCTTATAAAAAAACCTAAGATTACTTGACGCGATCGTTGACATCCATGCTATTGACTTTTTATGGGCTTATACAATATAATATCAAAAGAGTAGGAGAAAGTTTGGGGAAATTATGTTTGAAAAACTAGAAAGAGACAAAAGAGAGACTACAAGAGAATACGTAATAAGAGTTCTAAGACATAATATAATAAATTTAAATCTCAAACCAGGTCAGTTTGTAAGTGAAAACGAGATTGCGGAAATACTGGGAGTAAGCCGCACCCCTGTGAGAGAAGCTTTTATCGAGCTTTCTAAATCGGCTCTGGTTGAGATATATCCTCAAAGAGGTACTTGCATTGCGCCTATAGACATGGATGTCGTTGAGGAATCCCGATTTATGCGATGCGTACTGGAAAAAGCTGTTATTCAATTGGCATGCGATAAAATATCTGACCGCGATATTACAAAACTTGAGGATAACCTTCAATTACAAGAGTTATGTCTAGATCGTCCCAATGCTCAGTATTTTCTCTATTTAGATGATAAATTTCATGAATACTTGTTCGAAATATGCAATAAGAAAATGACGTATAATTTGATTAAAAGTGCCGTTGCTCAGTTTGATAGAGTCCGTATATTAAACTATACGGAAATGGATATGAATGTCAGTGTGAATGAACATAGGGAATTGCTCGAAGCTATAAGAAGACGAGATAAAGAATTGGCGACAGAGCTTATGGAAAAACACCTGACACGGGTAATTTACGACATGTCTTATTTAAAGGAAAAGCATCCGGAGTATTTTAAAGGTAATATTATAAAAGTATCATCATATGCAGGCAATGATTCATGAGGTTTCCGACAAAATATCGGAGACCTTTTCTTTTTCTATACTATTTTCTAAAATTCTATTTACAAACTTACAAAATAGAGGTATAAAGATTTAAAGATGTAGATAAAGGAGCAGATGATATGCTAATAGGAGCTCATATTTCTATTTCCAAGGGTTATGAACATGCAGTAAATGAGGCAATATCTATTGGAGCAAATACGCTACAGTTTTTTACTCGAAATCCTAGAGGCAGTGCTGCAAAAGCACTGGATCCAAATGATATAGAGAAAATGAAAAAACGAGTTAATGAAACTCATTTTGGTCCCTTGGTGGCTCATGCTCCATATACGCTTAATCCGGCGTCAGATAAAGAAAATGCCAGAAATTTTACTAAAAATATTATCCTAGACGATCTGGATAGAATGGCTATTATAGGTGCTCCATATATTGTTTTGCACCCGGGCAGCCATTTAGGGGCAGGAGTAGAAGTGGGTATCAGAAGGATTGCCGCCATATTAAAAGAAGTGACAGAAAGCAAAAAAGATGTTATGATTTTGCTGGAAACGATGTCGGGTATGGGAACAGAAGTCGGATACAGGTTTGAACAGCTTTATGATATTATTAATCTTACAGAAAGCCCTGAAAATTTTGGAGTATGTTTTGATACCTGTCATCTGTTTGCTGCAGGTTACGACATAGTTAATGATTTGGACGGAGTGATTTCAGAGTTTGATAAAATTTTAGGACTTTCAAAATTGAAGGCAGTGCATTTAAATGATAGCAAGTTTGGACTAGGAAGTATGAAAGACAGGCATGCAAATTTAGGAGAGGGCGTGCTTGGCATTGGAACAATTAAAGCTGTGTTAACTCATCCAAGATTGGAAGATAAGCCATTCTTATTAGAAACACCTGGCGGCATTGAAGCTTACAAAAAGGAAATTGCATTGGCAAAGACATTAATATCATAAACACGAACCCGGCACCGGTTTGTTGAACTTCAATGTTATTGTTTTAAATAAAATTAAATGATATAATAATTGCAAGGATTATTTAGTAAACCAGGGCAAACCCTGGTTTACTGGGTTTATTTAGTGCATAAAGGTTATTTTTTACTGAAAAAAATTAACTCTTTAAATAAAAAATCTGGGAGGTTATATTTCGATTATGGATATCAAACTTGTCAATATTGGATTTGGAAATATTGTATCAGCAAATCGCATAATAGCTATTGTTAGTCCTGAGTCGGCACCTATAAAGCGCATAATTCAGGAAGCCCGTGAACGAGGAATGCTTATAGATGCCACCTATGGCAGAAGAACCCGTGCTGTTATAATAACAGACAGCGATCATGTCGTGTTATCAGCTATTCAGCCGGAGACAGTAGCTCATCGCTTAAGCAGCAACAAAAATTTGATTGAAGACGAAGAAATAGTCGAAGAAGAAACTAATTTCGAATAGAGGGAACTTTATGAGCGAAAAGGGCTTGCTTATTGTGGTATCAGGACCTTCCGGCGTCGGAAAGGGAACGCTGTGCAATGCATTGGTGAAAAACATAGATAATTTATTTATATCAATTTCAGCTACTACCAGGCCGCCTAGGACAGGCGAGGTAAACGGCGTAAATTACATCTTTATGAACCAAGAGAATTTCGAAGAGAAAATTGAAGAAGGGCAGTTTTTGGAATGGGCCAAGGTATATAATAATTATTATGGGACGCCTAAAGAATTTGTTATTGAAAAGCTAAAAGAAGGCAAAGATGTAATTCTTGAAATCGATATACAAGGCGCGGCTCAAGTAAAAAAGAACTGTCCTAACGGGGTTTTCGTATTTATAGCACCACCCAGCCTTGAGGAATTAAGAAAGCGAATTATAAACAGAGGCACGGATAACGAAGAGTCTATTAATTTACGTTTAAAATCTGCAAAAGAAGAGATGCGAGCTTCTTTTGATTATGATTATGTTATAATTAATGATGATTTAGATAAAGCTGTTTTGAAACTTCAATCGGTTATTTTAGCAGAAAGATGCAAGGTTTCAAGGAATAAAGATAAAATTTTAGAGATTATCGGAGATTGACACTAGGAGGAATAAGCCATGATGTATCCATCTATAGATTCTCTTACTGCAAAGTATGAGAGTAAATATATTATAGCAGTTGCGGCTGCTAAAAGAGCACGACAATTAGTAGAAGGTGCGAAGGAGCTTGTAGAAGTAAATACGAAAAAACCTGTTTCAATAGCACTATTCGAGCTTGATGCAGGTAAGATTATAATAGAAAAACCAAAAACTCGAGTAAAATAAAAGAGGTGTGCGATGCTTAAAGACAAATTTGTGATATTGGGAGTGACTGGCAGCATAGCCATCTATAAAGCGGTAGAGCTGGTAAGGCTTTTAAAAAAAGCAGGTGCGCAAGTTCAAGTAATAATGACAAAATCGGCATGCGAATTTGTTAAGCCGTTGACTTTTCAAGTCATATCTCAGAATCTTGTTATCACCGATATGTTTGAAGAACCTGACTCCTTTGATGTGGAACATGTAGCTCTTGCAGATAAAGCTGATGTTTTTTTGGTAGCACCGGCTACTGCTAACATAATTGCAAAAATTGCAGCCGGTCTGGCAGACGATATGCTTACCACCACTATACTTGCCACAAGAGCAAAAAAGATAATCGTCCCTGCGATGAATGTTAATATGTATGAAAATATTATAACACAAAGGAATATTGAAACTCTCACATCTACCGGTGCTGTGGTGATAGAACCTGCAACCGGCGATCTTGCATGCGGATATAAAGGTAAAGGAAGATTTCCTGAGCCGGCAGATATTGTCGAGCAAATAGAAGTGATATTAGGGAAAAGCGGAGATTTAAGAGGCAAAAAGTTTTTAATAACCGCAGGACCTACTCGCGAACCTATTGATCCGGTTAGGTTTATTACCAACCATTCTTCCGGAAAAATGGGTTATGCCTTGGCCGAAAAAGCAGTGCATCGAGGCGGCGAAGTTATTTTGATTTCCGGTCCCACAAGCCTAAAACCGCCCCTGGGCCTTTCAAAATATATTCCCGTAGAAACAGCCGATGAAATGTTTAACGCTGTTATGGAATACTATCCTAAGGTTGATATTGTTATAAAATCGGCGGCTGTTGCGGATTTTTCGCCCAAATATTTTAGTGAAGAAAAAATAAAGAAACAGAATTTTGATATGGTACTTGAACTTAAGCGAAATCCGGATATACTGCAAGAACTGGGAAATAGTAAAACACACCAGATTTTAATTGGATTTGCTGCTGAAACAACTGATACACTAAAAAATGCCCAGGATAAACTGAAGCGAAAAAATCTTGATCTGATAGTATTAAATGATCTTACAGCACAGGGAGCGGGTTTCGGCACAGATACGAACATAGTGAAGATATTATACAAAGACGGACGAATAGAAGAATTGCCTAAAATGCTCAAGAAGGACTTGGCTGATGAAATATTAAACAGGATATACGCTTTTTTGGAGCAAAATCGTAAATTGTAAGCTGTATAAGTTTTAGTAGGAGGAAAATCTTTGATTAATGCTTGCTTGGTAGCAGTAGATGTAAAACATCCAAAAGCCAAAAAAGAATACACATACTTGATTCCCAAGGATATGCAATCATCAATAAACCTTGGTGATGTAGTCCGTGTTCCTTTTGCCAATATGAAAACGACAGGAGTGGTTACAGAACTTTTGGATACAAGTAGCTGCGAACCTGCCGACTATAAATTAAAATCGATTATAGACAAAGAGCCAGTAAGTCTGCCGGCAGAATTACTAGAACTTGCAAAAAGTCTTTCCAAATATTATGGCACCCCACTTATAGATTTTTTGCGTCTTATGCTGCCGCCTTCCCTTGGATACAAAACTGAGCGAGTATATTTTTTGCAAAGTAATGCAGACAATAGCAAGATCTCTAAAAGAGCATTTAATCAGAAACAAATATTCGATTATATAGCAAAAGCCGAATATGCTACTGAAAATGAAATTTCAAAAAACTTAAAGATTCCTCTTTCGTCGGTAAGGTCGGCACTGACAGCGCTTTGTAAAAAAGAAATAATAAAAAAAGATTATAAGATAGTAAGAAGAAAGCCTTTTTCAATTTCATACAGCAGTTCCAGTCAAGATATTATACTTACAGAAGAACAAGAAAAGGCAATAAAAACGATTGTGGAAAGCTATTATAACTCTAAAAAAACCGTACTTTTATACGGAGTTACAGGCAGCGGTAAAACCGAAGTATACCTTAGAGCTATTGATGAAGTTATAAAAACAGGGAAAAAAGTTCTCATGTTAGTTCCTGAAATTTCGCTTACGCCTCAAATGCTTTCGATATTTCAAAACCGCTTTAAAGATAAAACTGCTGTTATCCACAGCAAACTTTCAGCAGGAGAAAGATTCGACGAGTGGCAGCGTATATGTTCAGGAAAGGCTTTGGTTACTCTAGGAGCAAGGTCAGCAATATTTGCCCCTATCCAAGATTTAGGCATGATTATCATAGATGAAGAACATGAGACTTCTTATAAAAACGGTGAACATCCATATTATGACGCAAGGATGGTTGCACAATTAAGGGCAAAACAGCAGAATGCTCTTCTGGTTTTAGGTAGTGCCACTCCTTCTGTAGAATCTTTTTATAGAGCTTGCAAAGGAGAATATTTACTTGCCGAACTTACCAAAAGGGTGTCAGGGCGACATCTACCAAAATTAGAAGTTATAGACATGAGAGAAGAATTAAAAGCTGGCAACAGACACATCTTTAGCCGAAAATTACTTCATGGGATGAAGGAGACTCTAGAACAAAAAAAACAGGTTATCCTATTCTTAAACCGCAGAGGTCACTCGACTTTTGTTATTTGTAGAGACTGTGGTTTTGTTTTAAAATGCAAGTATTGCGATATTTCAATGACGTATCATTTTGAAGATAAGACTGCTCGGTGCCACTATTGCGGTTATACGATAAAGGCACCTGATATATGTCCAAAGTGCAGCAGTAGAAACATAAGGTATTTTGGGGCAGGAACGGAAAAGGTAGAAGAAGAAGCGAGGAGATTTTTCCCTGAATATTCCACTATAAGGATTGATTCTGATTCAACCCGGAAAAAAGGATCCTTGGAAAAAATGCTGGCAAGTTTTAAAAAAGGAAATGCCCAAATATTAGTGGGGACTCAGTCTATTGCAAAAGGACTAGACTTCCCAAATGTTACGCTTGTAGGGATTATAAGTGCTGATACTATTCTAAATGTGCCTGATTTTAGATCGGGCGAGCGAACATTTCAATTGATTACTCAAGTTGCAGGCAGATCAGGAAGAGGAGAAACTCGAGGAAAAGTATATGTCCAAACATATAATCCTGAATCATTTGCTATTCAAGCAGCTTGCAATTTTGATATAGAAGGCTTTTATAAAGAAGAATTAAAAAACCGCAAAGAGGCAAATTACCCGCCCTTTTGCCGCATGCTCAACATTGTTTTTAAAGGAAATGATGAAAATTTAGTCAAAAAAGAAGCGGACAAAATAGGTAAGATGCTCCAGCAGCAATTTAGCACTAAAATCAAAATGTATGGCCCGGTTCCGGCGCCTCGATCCAAAATCAGAGAAAATTACCGCTATAATATTTTAATAAAAAGCGATCAGATAGATATTTTGATAAATATTTGTAACCAAATGAATATTTTAAATATTGATAATAAAATAGACATATCTTGGGATATAGACCCGTTGGATTTGTTATAGGAGGCATGTTAATGGCACTAAGAAATATTCGTGAATACGGCGATGAAATTTTAAGAAAAAAAGCTAAAGATGTTACTGTATTTGACAAACGACTACATGTGCTTATAGAAGATATGCAAGAAACGATGGTGCATGCTAATGGCGTCGGTCTTGCGGCTCCGCAAGTCGGTGTGCTTAAAAGGGTAATTGTTATAGATGTGGGAGAAGGCCCTATAGCATTAGTAAACCCAGAGATAGTAGAAAGCGAAGGAGAAATTATTGATGCCGAAGGGTGTTTGAGTGTGCCCGGCGTGCTTGCCGAAGTTGCAAGACCTATGAAAGTCAAAGTCAAGGCACAGGATAAATGGGGTAACTATATAGAATTAGAGGGTCAAGAGTTGCTGGCAAGAGCTTTGTGTCACGAAATAGATCATCTTTATGGCAAGCTTTTTGTGGATAAAGCTATAAAATTCATTGAACCTGATAGCGAGGAAGAAAAATGAAGGTTGTATTTATGGGAACGCCAGATTTTGCGGTTGTCCCTCTTGAAATGTTAATAAAAAACAATGTAAATATTATAGGTGTTGTTACACAGCCGGATCGGCCGGTAGGAAGGAAAAAAGTTATAACTGCACCTCCTGTAAAAAAACTTGCATCTAATTACGATATTCCTGTATACCAGCCAGAGAAGGTTAAAAGTGCTGAATTTATCAAAATCCTTAAATCGCTTGAGCCTGACCTAATCATTGTTGTTGCTTTTGGACAAATTTTAAGCCGAGATGTACTTGATATTCCTAAAATAGGATGCATAAATGTTCATGCTTCATTGCTACCGAAATATAGAGGCGCAGCTCCGATACAGTGGGCGATAATAAACGGAGAAAAGGTAACAGGAGTAACTACCATGTGGATGGACGAAGGGGTAGACACCGGAGATATCTTTATGCAGGAAAAGATTGAAATAGATGACGAGTGGACATCGCTAGAACTTTCATGTGAGCTTTCAAAATTAGGTGGAAAATTACTAATCAAAACTTTGGAAAATATAAAATTGGGAAATTTAATACGAGTACCTCAAAACCACGAAGAAGCAACTTATGCACCAATGCTAAAAAAGGACGATGGTAAAATTAATTGGTTTAAAACCACCTGGGAGATTTATAATTTAATTCGAGGTATGTATCCGTGGCCAACTGCATTTACATTAAGAAACAAAACTGAATTTAAGATATTAAAAGCCAGACCTTATTTAACAAATGCTGCGCCTAATCCCGGCAAATATTTGGGTGCAGTAAAAAATGAAGGTTTTCTGATAGGCACAGGAGATGGAAGCCTGCTTGTGCTAGAAGTGCAAGAATCCGGAAAAAAGCGGATGAAAGCCACGGAATATTTAGCCGGTCACACAATGAATGAAGGAGAATTCTTTGCCGATGATGTACACCAAAAATAATGGTGAAAGTGCAAAAAAAAGAGTATTTATCGGACTGCTGTCTGTAAGTATTCTTCTGATTTTAGGAATGATTTTTGCAGGAGTTCTTATCTATTATAATAAATTTGGCGACTGGTACCGCTACATTTTATTAGGAGTAATAATATTCTTAAGTATATTTATTATTCTAATAGGCATCGGCCTTGCGGCAGTCGTTCTGACATTACTACATGTAAGAAGCTTTTTTGGCCTTGAAAAACTAATGAAATCTTCGCTAAACTTGTTATTTCCATTAGTTGTAGCAATTGGAAGAATTTTCAATATACCTGCCGAGGTTATCAAAGATTCCTATATCGAAGTAAACAATAAACTGCTTCAAAGCAAAGCTTATTCATTAAAACCAAGCGATATTCTTATTTTAGCTCCTCACTGCCTACAAAAGTGGGACTGTCCTTACAAAGTTACTGCTGATGTTTCTAACTGCCACCATTGCGGCCGATGTGATATAGATAAGCTTTTAAAGATAAGTGAAGAATATGGAGTTAACTTGACAGTTGTGACAGGCGGAACTTTGGCCAGAAAAAAAGTTAAAGATTTTAGGCCAAAGGCAGTTGTAGCTATTGCGTGCGAGCGGGATTTAACAGACGGCATCTTAGATACCAGTCCGCTACCTGTATTTGGGGTTTTAAATATTAGACCGGAGGGGCCATGCAAAAATACAAAAGTTAATTTAGACAAGGTAACTTACGCAATTGAATTTTTTCTATCTGGGAAGGAGTAGTATAATAAATTGCCAAAACCTAGAGAATTGGCAGTTTCTATATTGACCAAGATAGAAAAGGGTTCATATGGAAATCTGCTTTTAAGTCAATATTTAACACCTGATATAACTCAAAAAGATCGCGCATTAATTACTGAGCTAGTCAACGGAGTTGTACAAAATCTTCTTCGAATAGATTATATAATATCACAATTTTCTAAAATACACCCATCAAAAATGTCTCCAAATGTTAGAAATGCTTTAAGAATAAGTGTATACCAAATATTCTTTTTGGATAGAGTGCCGGAATTTGCAGCTGTAAATGAATCAGTAAATATCGTAAAAAAGTTTAGTGGAGCAAAGGCAGCAAATTTTACAAATGCCGTTTTAAGGAATATTATAAGGAATAAAGATAATATATCCTATCCTGATAGAGATAAAAATTTTGAAGAATACCTTTCGGTGTACTATTCTTTTCCTTCATGGCTTGTTAAAAGATGGGTGGATTTGTTTGGCAAAAGCTTTACAGAAAGTTTGTGCATATCATTAAATGAAAGGCCAAAACTTTGTGCCAGGGTAAATACTCTCCTTACTACAAGAGAAAGATTAGAAAACAGATTCAGAGCCGAAGGTGTACTTACTGCTCCCGGCCTGTTTTGTGATGAGGCTTTATATATTTTAAGCTCTCCCCCCATCACTACCTTAGAAAGCTTTAAAGAAGGTCTTTTTATTCCACAAGACGAAAGCTCGATTATAGCATCTCTTGCAACGGGTGTAAAAAGTGGCGAGAAGATTCTTGATGCAGCAGCAGCTCCCGGAGGCAAAGCAACTCACATGGCTGCTCTTATGCAAAATAAAGGAGAAATAATTGCATGGGACGTACATCCCCATCGAGTCCAACTCATAAAAGAAAATTGCCGAAGATTAAAGGTAGATATTGTTAAGCCGGAGGTAAAAGACGCTAAAGTTTTTGATGAGAATCTAGTTGATACATTTGATAAAGTTATAATAGATGCACCATGCTCCGGGACAGGAGTTATCAGACGCAAGCCAGATATCAAATGGTCAAAAAAACCTGAAGATATTATTTCTTTAAAATCAGAACAAGAAAAAATATTAAACACATGCTCTTGTTATGTAAAACCCAATGGTATCTTAGTTTACAGCACATGCAGCATAGATCCGGAAGAAAATGAGAAAAATATTGAAGCTTTTCTTGCAAAAAATGATTCTTTCGTCTATGATGATTTAAGGAATTATGTACCTAAAGAGCTTCATGAAAGCCTTGAAAATCATTGCGGTTATTTAACTTTGTACCCAAATCTTCATGGGACAGACGGATTTTTCATTGCTCGTTTGAAAAAAGTTAAGCCATTAAGGTGAAACGGTATGAATAAAATTAATTTAAAAAGTTACACACTAGAAGAGTTAGAAAATTTTGTGCATCAGATGGGGCAACCTTCCTATCGAGCAAAGCAAATCTATAAATGGATATATAGAGGACAAACAGACTTTGAAAAGATGACAGATCTTCCTAAAAGCTTTATAAAAGAGCTTGAAGATGTGGCTTTTATAAGCAGTCTAAAAATATACAAAAAATATGCGTCAGACGATGGAACAATAAAATATGTTTTTGCCTTAGATGATAAAAATATAATCGAAGGCGTTAAGATGAAATATTCATTTGGAACAACAGCATGTATTTCAAGCCAGGTTGGATGCGCCATGGGCTGCGCTTTCTGTGCGTCTACCCAAGACGGACTGGTAAGAAATCTTGCGTGGTGGGAAATGGCAGATGAAGTTCTTGCCATGGAAAAAGACTTGCAAGAAAAGGTAAGCCGCGTGGTAGTAATGGGAAGCGGCGAACCTCTTTTGAATTACAAAGAATTAATTAAGTTTTTAAGAATTTTAAATTCACCTTTGGCTTTTAATATAAGCTACAGAAGGATAACTGTTTCCACATGCGGCATAGTGCCTTACATTATTTCCCTTGCCGATGAAAACATACCCGTAACTCTTGCAATTTCTCTACATGCGCCCAATGATGCTATAAGAAATAGTCTAATGCCTATAAATAAAACGTACCCAATTTCACAATTGTTAGATGCGGCAAGATATTATATAATGAAAACAAAACGGCGCATAACTTTTGAATATATACTGATTTTAGACGTAAACGATACAAAAGAATGTGCTTATGAGCTTTGCACACTTTTAAAAGGTTTACTCTGCCATGTAAATTTGATACCATTTAATCCTGTAGAAGGCAAAGAATTTAAAAGAAGCGATGATGCAAAAGTACGGGAATTTGAACAAATACTCCTAGAAAATAATATTTCCGCAACCGTTCGAAGAGAAACAGGAGCCGATATAAATGCTGCCTGCGGTCAACTTCGACGGAGTTTATTAGAGAGGTGAAATAATGCTTGGTGTAATAAAAAGCGATGTGGGCAGGGTTAGAGCAAACAATGAAGATTCTTTTTATTTTCCGCCAAAAGACAGCAAACTTCCCGAGCTTTTCATAGTGGCTGATGGAATGGGCGGACATCAGGCCGGTGAAGTGGCAAGTAAAATAGCAACTAATGAAGTGGCTGAATATATAAACAGTCACTTATCAGAAAACATCAGCTGTGAGGAAATTAAGGAAACTATTAAAAATGCTGTATCTATAGCAAATGAAAAGATATTACATTTATCCTTACAAAAAGATGAATTTTTCGGAATGGGAACAACACTTACTGCCGCGCTATTTTACGGAAATTATGTATATATCGGTCACGTAGGCGATAGCCGAGCGTATCTTATTCGCGAAAATGATATCAAGCAATTGACTCGAGACCATTCCCTGGTGTGGCAACTAGTGGAAAGCGGTCGCATAACTATGGAAGAGGCAAGGGTACATCCTATGAAGAATATTATTACAAAGGCTCTTGGGACTGAAAGAGATTTGGAGCCGGATATTCTAAAGATAGCCTTGAAAGATAATGATATAATTTTACTGTGCAGCGACGGACTGACAAATATGCTGGAAAATGATGAAATTAAGGACATTGTTTTGTCTGCTAAAGAACCTGAAAAGGCTGTTCAGAAACTAATAGATTATGCGAATTTTAAAGGCGGGGAAGACAATATCACCGTTGGCATAATAAAAGTGGATGAAGTGGGATGTGAATAAATGGATATAGTAGGAAAAACTTTGGGAAACAGATACACAATTCTAGAAGAAATCAGCGGCGGAGGCATGGCTACAGTATACAAGGCAAAGTGCAGTGTTCTCAACAGAATAGTAGCCATAAAGATTTTAAAACCTGAATTTGCAAATGATGAGGAATTTGTAAGGCGCTTTAGAAGAGAGGCCCAGGCCGCTGCAAGCTTGTCACATCCGAATATTGTCGGTATATATGATGTAGGTGAAGAAGACGGTTTATACTATATAGTGATGGAGTATGTTGAGGGTATTACTTTAAAAGAGTATATAAAGCAAAATTTTCCTATACCTATTGCTGATGTTCTAGAAATGGGCATACAAATATGTGACGCATTAGAATGCGCTCACAAGAATAAAATAATTCACAGAGATATAAAGTCCCAAAATATCATGATAACTAATGATGGCAGGATAAAAGTAACAGATTTTGGTATTGCTCGAGCTGCAGATGGCGCAACTATTACAAACAGCAATAATATGTTTGGCTCAGTGCAGTATTTCTCGCCTGAGCAAGCAAAAAGCGATATTGTCGATGAACGTTCTGACATATATTCACTAGGAGTGGTTTTGTATGAAGCTTTTACAGGCCAATTGCCTTTTACCGGTCAAACGCCGGTGGCTATAGCATTAAAACATATACAGGAAAAACCGCCTCTAATTTCCCAATTTATTCCCGGTTTTCCTTATGAACTTGAAAGAATTGTACAAAAATGTCTTGCAAAATCTCCTGACGACAGATATCAAAGCGCCAAGATGTTAAGAGATGATTTGATAAGAGCATTAACAAATGAAAATATCATCAACTTTGTTTCGGCTCCTAATGTAGAAAATACAATGGTAATAGATAATTTAAAGGATACATTGACAACGGCTGCAAATTCGGGACATAAATCTGATGTTTCTAAGCCGAAAAAATCTCGAAACATTCTCAAAGGCATAGGTATCGCACTTGCGCTAGTTATTTTGTTTGGGATATTCTCCTATGCAGGAACATTTCTTGCCAAAAAATATCTCGAGGTGCAGGAAGTTACTGTTCCAAGTGTTGTTGGAATGACAGAAGAAGAAGCTATAGCTGAAATTGAAAAACAAAAGCTTGAGGCAAAAGTCGTAGACAGAGTTTTTGATAAAGCTCCGGCAGGGCAGGTAATCTCACAAGATCCTGAAGGCGGCCAAAAAGTAAAAGTAAATCGCCCCCCAATAGAACTTGTAGTCAGTAAAGGACCGAAAGCTACCACTGTTCCTAACGTAATAGGACTTTCGGAAGAAAAAGGACTTGAAGCACTGAAAAACAAGGGCTTAGAAGCTCGAATAATTCTTGAAAATTCTACTGAACCTGAAGGTACGATAATTGATCAAAATCCGAAGGAAGGTTTTACCCTTTCAGAAGGAGAATCTGTTGATTTAACTATAAGCGTTGGGCCGGAGACTATAACTATGCCAAATCTTATAGGAAAGACATTGGATGCAGCTAAAGCTTTGCTCAAGGAAAATGACATTGCAGTGGGAAGCGTTTCCGAAAAGCATGACCAAGCTCCTGCGAATACTGTAATAGATCAAAATCCAAAGGCAGGTGCATCGGTTAGTCCCGGCGCTTCTGTAACTCTTGTAGTAAGCAGCGGACCGGTTGAGACAAAACAAATAGTTGTAGGACCGATACTTCTTCCTTCTGATGTGGAAGAAACTACGGTGAAAATTGTAGTTTCGGATGAATTGGGCGAAAATCGTACCGCATATCTAAAAAAACATAAAGCGGAAGAAAGCCCTCTTAATATAACAATCGAAGGCGCAGGCCAAATGAACATTGAGGTTTGGCTTGATGATATACTTTACTACAAAGGAACAAAATGATAAATGGTGGGTCTTACCTGCCTTTTATCAATTATTTATAAACCGGAAAGAGGTAAAACACAGCTAAAAATATTTTATAAACTTTATAGTCTTATTGCATATAGAGGTGATTTTAAATGGCATATTATAGTATTGGGAAATTCGCTCAATTAATAGATAAAACTGTACAAACTTTAAGAAATCGGGATAAAAATAATATCTTAAAACCCGCCTATATAACACCATCTGATTTAGATATTATTTAGATGATTAAAACCTACAAAGTAATGCTTTTACCAAATA
>NZ_MPPE01000042.1:0-37229 GCF_001896645.1 Tepidanaerobacter sp. EBM-49 | reverse complement strand
GTAAATCTCGGGTCGCGTATATTGGGGGTATTCTAAGAGATTGTTGCAAAAAGATTCATTAACCGGAGAATCACTGCTTCCTAAGACACCGGGAACAAGCCTTATAACAGAATCTGTTACTGCAAGGGCAGGAATTTCTCCGCCTGTCAAAATAAAATCTCCCAGAGATATCTCATCTGTTATTATAGTCTTAACTCGTTCGTCTATGCCTTCATAATGTCCGCAAATAAAGACTAAATTCTGTTCGCAAGACAACTCCTGAGCTATGGCTTGGTTAAAAATTTTGCCTTGAGGGGACAATAAAATTATTCGCCTGTTTGTAGACTCAATCTTCTTTTCCACATATTCCACCGATTCAAAAATCGGTTCCGGTTTCATAACCATCCCACAGCCTCCGCCATAAGGATAGTCGTCAACCTTTTTATGTTTATCATGGGAAAAATCTCGTATGTTTATAAGTTCAATTTTGACTAAGTTTCGATCGATGGCTCGCTTTATTATGCTCACGCTAAAGGGGCTCTCAAAAAACTCGGGAAACAGTGTAAGTATATAAATGTTAAGCACTAGAACATCCCCTCCAGCGGTTCAATCGCTATTATGCCATTTTCAAAATCTATCTTCTTTACTACTTGTCTAATCGCTGGAATGAGGATTTCTGATTTAGCATCTGTTTCTATAATGTATACATCATTTGCGCCTGTTTGAAGAACATCTTTGACTGTTCCGATATATGTTCCGGAAGTTTCATCAAAGACCCTAAGACCCACTATATCACATATAAAGTAGCGGCCTTCGGGCAATTTTACTGCATCTTCTCTCCTGACGGCAATATAGCATCCCCTCAAATCATCTGCCTTGTCTTTTGAATCTACCCCATTAAATTTAACGATTGGAAAGTAGCCTTTTAACAGTGTAATCGATTCTATCTTACAACAAACAAATTCCCCTTTTAGGTTAATAAAAACATTTTCCAATTTCTTGAATCTTTCAGGAAAATCCGTTAAAGGTTCAACTTTGACTTGTCCTTTAACACCCCAAGCAGATATTATTCGGCCTATGGTTATATAATATTTTTCGTTCAAATTCCTTCTCCCCAGGCTTACTTCTCGGATGATTTTTTATATAATCTCCACAACAACTCTTTTGCCTTCCTTTGCCGCTGCAGCTTTTACAACGGTCCTGATAGCTTTGGCAATTCTGCCTTGTTTGCCAATCACCTTTCCCATGTCTTCAGGGTCAACCTTAAGCTCTAGTATAACAGACTGTTCTCCTTCGATTTGGTTTACGACAACATTTTCAGGATGATCTACCAATGCTTTTGCGATATACTCAACTAATTCTGTCACTTGATATTTCCCCCTTTAGATTAACTAAGTTATTATTGCTTACAACGACTCAGCTTCACCTTCGCTATTTTGTTTTGCAGCTTTCTTGTCAGGCAAAATCCCGGCATTTTTAAATAAATACTTTACTGTGTCAGTTGGGATAGCTCCATTTTTAAGCCATTCAACAGCTCGCTCTTCATTTAATTTTATTTTGATAGGATCTGCCAAAGGATCATAGTAGCCAATCTCTTCTATAAACCTGCCATCTCTTGGCATACGGCTATCGGCAACCACAACTCTGTAGAAAGGTTTTTTCTTGGCGCCCATGCGCTTTAGTCTTATTTTTACTGCCATTGTCTCACCTCCTTTAAAAGTTAAAAAATGGTAATTTTTGACGAGACTTTTTGCCGCTTTTTTCAATTCGCGTAAATTGTTTTATCATTTTTTTAGTTTGCTCATACTGCTTTAGTAGCCTATTTACATCTTGAATGGCAGTTCCACTGCCGGCTGCTATTCGTCTGCGCCTGCTGCCATTTATTATTGACGGGTCGCTGCGCTCAGAAGGTGTCATAGAGCTAATGATGGCCTCTATTCGAACCAGTTCTTTATCATCTACTTCTACACCTTTTAGTTTTTGCTGAGAAAAACCGGGTATCATATCGAGTATTTGGCTCAAAGAACCCATTTTTTTAACTTGAGATAGCTGTTCCATAAAATCGTTAAGATCAAAATTCTGGGTCTTTAACTTTTCTTCCAATTCTTGAGCTTTTTTAAGGTCAAAATCTGCCGTGGCCTTTTCTATCAGCGATAGAACATCACCCATTCCCAAGATTCGAGACGCCATTCTCTCAGGGTAAAAGCTTTCTAAGTCGTCAAGCTTTTCTCCCATTCCTACAAATTTTATAGGGCATCCTGTAACAGCTTTTGCAGAAAGAGCAGCACCGCCTCTGGTATCGCCATCGAGTTTTGTAAGTATTAAGCCTGTTAAGCTTAATTTTTTGTTAAATTCTTCTGCTACATTAACTGCATCCTGGCCTGTCATACTGTCTACCACAAGCAAAATCTCCGATGGATTTACCGCATTTTTTATGTTTATAAGCTCATCCATTAATTCATCATCTATGTGCAGGCGCCCTGCTGTATCTATTATTACGACATTATGGTTGTTTTTTCTTGCATACTCTATTGCCGCTTTAGATATGTCCACTGGATTTTGCTGCCCCATTGAAAAAACGGGCAGGCCTACTTTGTCTCCAATTACCTGAAGTTGCTTTATAGCAGCTGGGCGGTAGACGTCTGCCGCAACCAGTAGAGGTTTTTTACCATCTTTTGCAAAAAATTTGCCCAGTTTACCTGCTGTAGTGGTCTTGCCTGATCCCTGCAGACCAACCATCATTATAACGGTTATATCTTTAGAAAAATCGATTTTACTTTGAGCAGGTCCCATCAAGGCAACAAGTTCTTCGTTGACAATTTTTATAACTTGTTGAGCGGGAGTCAAGCTCTCCATGACTTCTTGTCCTATAGCACGTTCGGTGATTCTGGCAACCAATTCCTTTACAACTTTAAAATTTACGTCCGCCTCCAGCAAAGCCAGGCGAACTTCCTTCATTGCTTGTTTTACATCAGCTTCTGATAATTTGCCCTTACCGCGAAGCTTTTTGAAAATATCATTTAATTTTTGAGTAAGGGACTCAAAGGCCAAACTTATTCACCGCCTTCTTGCAATAATGAATATACGCAATTACAAACGTCTTCGTATTTTTCTTTAAAGGCACTATCCACACCAGGTTCTATTTCCTTAAGAACTTCTAGTATGTGTTTGATCTCTTTTTCTTGTTTTAGGTATCTTTTTACCATTCCCAAATTTTCTTCGAAATTAATCAGCATTTCCTGGCTTCTACGCAGAGCATCATAAACACCTTGGCGTGTTATGCCTGTAATTTCTGCTATTTCGCCAAGAGACAAGTCGTTAAAGTAATGCATTTTGAAAACATTTCTTTGATTTTCTGTTAGAAGACTGCCATAGCAGTCAAACAAAAGATTAAGTTTTGTAATATTATCCATGAAAATCACCTGTAAAGCAAAATAACTTTACAGGTGTTATTTTACATAAATATCGGGTGTAAGTCAACTCTTTTTTGTATTAAAATTATTTGTCAATTTTTATCCCGTCTTGAAGAATGTTTAAAAGGAGTTTTGCGCCATTTTCCATATCTGAAATATCTACCATCTCACTGTCAGAATGAATATATCTGCATGGTATCGAAAGACATCCTGTAGGAACACCGCTTTTGCTCAATGCTATTGCTCCGGAATCTGTTCCTCCGGCTTTAAGAACTTCCATTTGATAAGGTATATTATATTTTTCGGCTTTTTCTTTCATTAAATTCTTGATTGCCGGGTGTACCATTACTGACTGATCAAATACTTTAACAGCCGGGCCGGCGCCAAGTTTTACCGCCATTGGCAAAGATTTTGGGGTATCTCCTGTATCCGTTACATCAACTGCTATAGCTGCATATGGTTCAATGGCATATGCAGCAGTAGTTGCGCCTCGAAGGCCTAATTCTTCTTGAACAGTAAAAACAAAATACACTTCATGAGGACAGGTCTGAATGTTTTTTAAGGTTTCAATAAGCAGCGCACACGATGCTCTGTTATCCATGGCGCAAGAAGTACATCGTGTACCATTTTCAGCAAAAGGTGTGTAATAAACCGCTGCATCTCCGATATTTACTCTTGAAAGAGCATCATCTTTGTCCTTTGCTCCTATATCTATATAAAGATTGTTTAAAGTTATGTCTTTTATTTCTTTAATTTCGCTTTCGTAGCTTACGACACCTACTGTACCGTTTTTAAAAATCACTTTCCTGTTAATAAGATCTGTTACGCTAAAACCGCCTGCCGGAGCAAATCTTAAAAAGCCATTTTCATCAACAAATGTAACCACAAGACCAATTTGATCCATATGGGCAGCCAGCATTATTTTGGAACCTGTTCCTTTTTTTACAGCTATTAAATTCCCCATAACATCAGTTCTGATTTCATCTGCAAAGCCTTCTATTTCATTTATTATGCTTTCTCTTATAAGTTCTTCATTGCCTGACGGGCCGAATACAGATACAAGTTTTTTTAAAAGCTCCTTCATTTAAAGCACACCCTTTCTTAAAAATTCTTTAATTAACTTTATGGTATTTTCATAATCCTTTATGTCCATCATAGATACCGGAGAGTGTATATATCTTACAGGAACCGACACTACGCCCGTTCGAACACCTTCATGTGCAAGCTGGATTATGCCTGCATCATTGCCGCCTGTCATAGTTCTTTTTATCTGATAAGGAATATTGCAAGATTCAGCTGTGTCTATCAAGGAAGAGACTATCTCTTTTGAAGAATATGAGCTTCTGTCGATTATCGAAATAGCCGGCCCAATTCCCATAACTGTGGAATACATATGTTCATCTGCTCCGGGCACGTCAGAGCATGTAGTCCCTTCTATCGCTATACCTATATCGGGATTTATTTTATAAGATGCTGTCATCGCACCTCGAAGGCCTACTTCTTCTTGAACCGCAAAACATGCGTAAATATCATCAGGATAACTTTCTTTTAGTGTTTCTATAAGAACACCGCAGCCGGCTCTGTCGTCTAATGCTTTAGCCTTTATCTTGCCATTTCCTATCTCCTCAAATTCTGTGGTAAACGCTGCATAATCCCCTAATTTTACAAGCTTTTCAGCTTCTTCTTTTGACGAGGCTCCGATGTCTATATACATATTCTCCTGCTTTATTACATTTTCTCTTTCGCTTTTTTCTTGCAAATGTATAGCCTTTACGCCGATTACTCCAAACACCTTTCCGCCTATAAGCACTCTTTTTGAAAGTAGAACTCGTTGGTCTATTCCTATAGTGCCAAACTTCAACATACCATTATCGCAGATATACGTAATAATAAGGCCTACCTCATCCATATGGGCATCAAGCATTATCTTCTTTGGATGCTCTTTTGTTCCTTTTTTAAAAGCTATCAGATTACCCATGCTGTCTATATGAATGTTATCAACGTATGGGGTGATTTCTTCCTTTATAAGTTCCCTAATTTTGTTTTCGTTTCCCGAAACACCATCTGTTTCAGTGAGACGCTTTAATAGCTCAACCATTCTTTCTCCTCCTTTAGCGAAGCTATGAAAAGAGCTATGAGCCTTGCTGCCTTCTTTACATCATCCATATTTAAGGTCTCAACGGTTGTATGCATATATCTAAGCGGAATGGAAACCAGCACACAAGGCACGCCATCTTTAGATACCTGCATCACCCATGCATCAGTGCCGCTACGCCCGGGTATGACATCGCTTTGATAGTCTATACCATACTCTTTTGCTGTATCTATGAGTTTTTGTGTAAGTATAGGATGCATATTAGGGCCTATTCCTATAGCCGGTCCTTTGCCTATCACACAAGTTCTTTCTTTCGGCGCATCCGGAGTTTCTCCATGAGTTACATCTATTGCTATGCCAACATCCGGCGAAATTTTAAAAGTGCTTATTTTTGCTCCATGGCTTCCCAGCTCTTCCTGACTAGTTGCTACAAAATAAACCTCTCCGGTATAATTTAACTTGTCAAGCTCTTTCATAGCCTCAATCATAACAGCTACGCCGGCTCTGTCGTCTAAAGACTTGCCGCTTATCATCTTATCATTCATTTTTATAAGGGGGCTTTTAAAAGTTATTGGATCTCCTATGCTAATAAGTTGAATTAACTCATCTTTACTCATGCCGGTATCAATTGCCATATCTTTAATATCTATAGCCTTGTCTGATTCTCCCGGTTTTTGCAAATGCGGTGGTTTTGCCCCTATTATACCTAAAACCTCTTTACTGCCGTGTATTCTAACTTCTTGGCCGGGCAGTATTCTTTGATCTATTCCTATACCGGTAAATTTTACAAAACCCTTATCGTCTATATCTGTTACCATCATCCCGACTTCGTCTAAGTGAGCCGCTAGCATAACCTTCGGGCCACCAATTTTCTTGGATTTTTTGCCTATAACATTGTAAAAAGTATCTACCTCAACATCATCGCAAAGCTCTTTAAATATGTCGGCAGTTATGCTTGCAACATTTTTTTCATAACCTGATATTCCCGCAAGATTATTTACTTTAGATAAAAACTCCAGCGTATCCATCCGATACACTCCTTTCCTAGGTGCTTTCTCTATTATATCATAATAAGAATATCAAAAATGAAAAAATTCAGCAGGAATAACTTCCCGCTGAATTTTACATAACATTTGCTTGTTCATCTTCTACAAAGGCTCCAAGGAATTGACTCTTATACAGATCGGCATAAAAACCGCCTTTTGCCATCAGCTCTTCGTGGGTGCCTTGTTCTATTATCCGGCCGTGGTTCATAACTAAAATATTATCTGCATTTCTTATGGTGGATAGACGATGAGCGATAACAAAGCTTGTCCTGTTTGCCATAAGTTCCTTCATGGCTTTTTGAATAGACATTTCTGTTAGAGTATCTACATTGCTGGTTGCCTCATCGAGTATCAATATATCAGGATCTGCAAGAATAGCTCGCGCAATAGTAATAAGCTGTTTTTCACCCTGGGAAATATTCGAAGCATCCTCATTGAGCACTGTATTATACCCTTCAGGAAGCGCTTTTATAAAGTGGTGAGCATGAGCCGCTTTGGCAGCTCTTATTATTTCTTCATCTGTAGCTCCTTCTTTTCCATAAGCTATATTATCTTTAACTGTGCCGCTAAAAAGCCAGGTGTCTTGAAGAACCATGCCAAAAATTTTCCTAAGGTTGCTTCTCTTAAGATCTCTGATATCTACATGATCTACCATTATCTTGCCCGAATCTATTTCGTAAAATCTCATAAGAAGATTTACAAGGGTTGTTTTTCCTGCACCTGTAGGTCCGACTATAGCAACCATTTGTCCCGGGTCTACATCTATTGTTAGATCTTCGATTAAAGGCTCATCTTTCTTATAGCTAAAATACACGTGATCTAAATCCACATACCCCTCAGCATTTTCAATAACTGTCGCATCTTCTTTGTCGGGTATCTCTTCTTCTTGATCTAGTATCTCGAATACCCTTTCCGCTGAAGCAATTGTAGACTGAATGATATTAGCTATATTTGCGGTTTGAGTTATAGGCTGAGTAAACTGCCGTGAGTACTGAATGAATGCCTGCACATTGCCTATTGTGATACGTCCACCGGCTACCATTATACCTCCGGTAACGCATACAAAGACATAACCCAGGTTACTGATAAAGTTCATAATAGGCATTATTATACCTGAAACAAACTGTGCCCGCCAGGATGCTCCGTAAAGTTCTTCATTTATGGATTTAAATTCTTCAATGGCGTCTTCTTCATGACCGAAAGCTTTTACTACATTATGGCCGCCATACATTTCTTCCACATGACCGTTTAAATTGCCTAATACTCTTTGCTGCATAGCAAAATATTTTTGTGAGCGAGATGCAATAGATCTTATAGCTAATAAACTCAGCGGTAATGTTATTACAGTAACCAAAGTCAGTATAGGACTTATGGTCAGCATCATTACGATTACGCCGATAAGAGTGACAACTGCGGTAATCAGTTGAGTGATACTTTGCTGCAGCGTGGAGCTTATATTATCGACATCATTTGTGACTCGACTCAAAACTTCTCCATATGGGTTTGCATCAAAAAATTTAAGGGGTAATTTGGTCAATTTATCCATTATATCTGCCCTCATCGTTCTTACTACGCCTTGGGCTACTCCGGCCATCATATAATGCTGAATATAGTTAAATGCAGAACTCGTTATATACAGGCCGAGTAATATAAACAATATATGGGTTATATAAGCAAAATCTATGTGGGCCCCGGGCTCATGGCGCAGTATGGCCATAGAACCCTCGAAAAGCTTTGTTGTTGCCATTCCCATAATTTTAGGTCCTAAAATATTAAACACAGTGCTAAGAGCAGCCATACAGAATACAACTAAAATTATTGGGATATACGGCTTTATATAATTTAAAAGCCTCATCAAGCTGCCTTTAAAATCCTTGGGTTTTTCCATGGCTCTTGCCATAGGCGGTCCGCCGCCGTGACCTCCTTTACGTCTTCCGCCGCCAAGTCTATGCCTATCTATTCTTTCGTTTTCGCTGCTCATGCTATCTCCTCCTCCGAAAGCTGGGAAAGCACAATATTTCTATATGTTTCACAGTTTTCATAGAGTTCTTTGTGTTTTCCTATACCTGCTATTCGCCCTTCATCTAATACAATTATTTGATCTGCATTCATAACTGTTGCGACACGTTGAGCTACAATTATTACAGTAGAATTTTTAGTCTCTTTGTTTAATGCCATTCTAAGCTTAGCATCTGTTTTAAAATCCAATGCAGAAAAACTATCATCAAACAAGTATATTTTAGGCTTTTTTACAATAGCCCTTGCAATACAAATTCTCTGTTTTTGACCGCCGGAAACGTTAAGACCGCCCTCTGCAAGTATTGTATCAAAGCCGTCTTTCATTTCATTTATAAATTCTGCTGCTTGAGCAATTTCTGCCGCGTGCCGAACTTCCTCATCTGTAGCATCTTTTTTGCCATACCTTATATTTTCAGCAATAGTGCCTGTAAATAAAACAGACTTTTGGGGCACATAACCTATCCATGAACGAAGAACTTTCTGCGGAATGTTCCTTATGTCAATTCCATCTATAGTTATTTTGCCGGAGGTTACATCATAAAACCTCATTATAAGGTTGGAGATAGTAGACTTGCCTGAACCTGTAGCACCGATTATTGCAGTAGTGTGGCCCGGCAGTGCTTTAAATGATATATTAGATAATGCCGGCTCTTCAGCATCGGGATATTTGAATGTGACATCATCAAACTCTAATATCCCTTTTATTTCTTTTGGAATAACAGGATTTTCAGGATCTACTATTTCAGGCTCCATATTTAATACTTCTTTGATTCTTTCTACAGATGCGGCCGCACGAGGTATCATTATGAACATCATGGAAAGCATCATTGTAGAAAACATTATTTCCATGGCGTACTGGATAAATGCAAGAAGATCCCCTACTTCCATCATTGCTGCATTTATCTTGAGGCTTGCATACCACACAATGGCAACAGTTGTAACATTGAATATCAAGATAACAAGAGGCATCATTATAGCCATTAACCTATTTACTCTTATTGCTACATTCGTAAGATCAATATTTGCGGCATTAAAGCGTTTTTTCTCGTGTTCTACTCTGTTAAAGGCTCGAATAACTCTAACGCCTGTGAGATTTTCTCTCATCACTCTGTTTACAGTATCAATTTTTGCTTGCATGGCTCTAAAAAGCGGTAATGAAAACTTAGATAAGACAACTATTACTCCTGCTATTATAGGCACAACTATCCAAAAGACAAAAGAGAGGCTTGGCGCAGTAGATACAGCCATTATTATAGCGCCTATAGCCATTATGGGAGACATAACTACCATTCTAAAAAATATCATTGCAACCATTTGCAGCTGAGTTACATCGTTTGTAGTTCTTGTTATAAGAGAAGCGGTTCCTATTTTATTAAATTCATTAAGAGAAAAACTCTCCACTTTCTTAAAAATACTTTCTCTAAGTGATTTGCCAAAACCCATCGCCGCCCTTGAAGAACAATAGCTTGCCGCTATTGCAGCACATACAGCGCCAAGAGCCACTAGCAGCATTTTCCCTCCTACGGAAAGAATGTAACCGGTATTACCATTTACTATGCCAGTATTTACGATATCTGCAAGCATCGACGGCAGTATCAGCTGCGACATGGCCTGGCAGAATATAAAGATCAATGATGCTAAAATAAATATCCAATATGGTTTTAAATTGCTTAAGATTTTTTTCATAAAACTATCACCTCGCATTAGCCTCAATAGGTTCTTTAAGGTTATCTCTTATTTTTTTAAAAAGTCTGTTAAGAATACTCTTTTCTTCCTCGGATAGGCCGCTGAACATTTTTTCTTCTATAGATTGTATTTCTGCATAAATGCTTTTGCAAAGTTTTCGGCCATATTCGGTAATATATACCCGCACAATCCGCTGGTCAGCTTCATCCTGGACCCTTTTTACCAATCCTGCCTTTTCCATTCGCTTTAGCATAATGGTAACAGTAGGAGCTTTCATTTTTAAGCTGCGCGCCAATTCTGCTTGACTTTGACCATCGTTTTTATAAAGTGCAAACAAAAGAGGCGGCTGTCCGGGATAAACTCCTCTTTTTTGAAACGATCTATGCGTCTTCAGATAATGCAGTCTTGCAATCTCCAAGAAGAGAGCATAGTTTGATTCAGGATCTAAACAATTCATTTGAATTTCACTCTCCAATTACTTAGACGTCTAATGAATTTGTATTTTATCACTTGAAATTAAAAAAGTCAATACTAAATATTTTAGTTTCATAAAGGGCATTACCTTTCTATTCATCTATGAAAGATAGCGAAGGCCTTTTCAACATTGACAAAAAGAATTGAAAAGTTTATAGTACATCTATGATATATAAATAATTAAAATATAATGAAAAAAGGAGGAAAACTCATGAATAAAGAATCTAAGTCACCTATAGAAGAAGTTATCGAATTTGCAAAAAGTAAGATAGGCGAGGGCAGTAAGGATGTGAAAGAAACGCTAGAAGATGAAAAGAAGAGGATTGGGGAAATAATTGACTTTGCTAAATCTAAACTAAACGAAGCTAGTGATGATGTAAAAAGCGAGCTAAACGACATAATAAAGTATGCAGAGTCTAAACTTGGAGAACTGGAAGAAAAAGCCACGGATAAGGCTAAAGAGGCAACAGACAAGGTAAAAAAGGAAACAGAAGAAAGCAGCATAAGCGATACAATAACATCTGCAGCTAAATCAGTGGGAACGACAATTTCGAATTTCGCCAAGAAATTCGGCAAAGAGACCAGTAAAATTTCTGAAATCATAAGCATAAGATCGGAGCTTAATTCTCTAAACAATGCAAAAAAAGAAAAAATCGCAAAGCTGGGAGAGGCTTTACTTAATGATTATAAGAGCAATCCATTAGAAAATATAAAATTGTCTGATGAGATGAAAAAAATTATAGGCGAAATATCAGAGATAGAAAGTAAAATAGAAAGCAAGAACGCCGAACTAGAAAAGATACAGAAAAAGGAAAATCTGACTTCTGACCAAATTAAAGAAATAGAAGAAATAGAGAATGAGAAAAATAAATAACCCTTTGATTTTCCCTTGATTTTAATTTTAGAGCCACCGGCTATGCCGGTGGCTTATTTATGCAAGTTTAAGAAGCTATACTCAATTGAGTATAGCTTCTGTAAAATCCCTGGGATCGAACTCATATAAATCGTCTATTCCTTCACCTACTCCCACATACCATACGGGTATTCCAAGCTCTGAGGCAATAGCTACTGCAATTCCTCCTTTTGCCGTACCGTCCAATTTAGTCAATATTATTCCGGAAAAATCTACGGCGTCTTTAAATATTCTCGCTTGTAATAATGCGTTTTGGCCTGTTGTAGCATCTAGCACCATAAGATTTACAAGATTTGCTTCCGGATATTCTTTTTGGCAAACTCTGTGAAGCTTTTTTAGTTCTTCCATTAAATTCTTCTTAGTGTGAAGTCTACCAGCGGTGTCGCATATTATTATATCTGATTTTCTGGCTTTTCCGGCTTGAAGAGCATCAAAGAGAACAGATGCCGGGTCCGAACCTTCTTTATGTTTTATTACATCCACTCCCACTCTCTGGCCCCATATCTCCAGCTGGTCAATAGCTGCTGCTCTAAATGTATCTGCCGCAACTAGTAGTACTTTTTTGCCCTCATTTTTGAATTTGTAAGCCAGTTTCCCTATAGATGTGGTTTTTCCAACACCATTTACCCCTACAATCAGCATAACCGTAGGATAAATTAAGGAAGTATTTTTCTGGGGAAAAAGATTTATCATTTCTTTCTTTAAAGCTTCTTTTAGTTCTAAAGGAGTTGAGATATTTTTCGAATTCTCTTTAAGCTTCTCAATAAGCATTTGAGTCGTGTCAACGCCTATATCAGCTGAAATCAGTAACTCTTCTAACTCTTCAAGTGTTTCATCATCAATTTTCTTATTAAATTTTAATATGCTATCGAGTTTTCCACTTAAATTTTCTCGTGTTTTACTTAAACCTTGCTTTATTTTATCAAAAAAAGCCATCTTGTCACCTCGTAAATTTATTTACATATCTATAAATCATCCGACTTTTACTGCCAACAATTTAGATGTGGCATCGTCTTCCATTGTTATGCCATATAAGGCATCTGCTATTTCCATCGTGGGCTTTCTATGAGTTATTACGATAAATTGAGTATTGGCAGAAGATTTTTTTAGATAGCGCGTAAACCTTGCAATATTTGCATCGTCAAGAGCCGCCTCTATCTCATCTAAAATGCAGAAAGGTGTAGATTTTATGTTCAAAAGGGCGAAAAGCAGGGCAATAGCAGAAAGGGCTTTTTCGCCTCCTGATAATAGAGAAATATTTTGAAGCCGCTTTCCCGGAGGTTGAACATTTAGCTCTATGCCACATTCTAAAACGTTTGCATCCCCTTCAATAATCAGTTCTGCGCTTCCGCCATCAAAAAGCTCCGAAAATACCTTGTTAAATTCTCTATTGACCTTTTCTATAGTCTCTAAGAGCATAGCTTCCATATTGGAATTTATCTCATTAATTAGGCTATCTAAATCGAGTTTAGCTTTTACCAAATCGTCCCGTTGAGATTTTAGAAAATCGTATCTTGCCTTTATATTTTCGTAGTCTTCTATTGCCTTAAGGTTCACAGGTCCTAATAATTCGATTTCTCGTTTTAATGAAGACAGTCTTTCTTTTAATTTATCCGCACTCTCATAATCATATTCACCGACTTCGGGATCTGAAACATTGTATCGTTCAAACAGTTCATTCTTAATTTGTAAAAGCTCAGTGAGAATTTTTGCTTCTTCTATTTTGTTATTTTGTAAAAATTTCTCTCCTTGCGCATACTCTCTTTCTGCTTGATTTAACTTATTTTGCGCATTATTAATTTGGTGCTTTATTTCGTCCTTTTGCCGGGCTAAAGATTCTAAAAGTTTTTGAAGGTCACTGCATTGCGCATCAAAAGACTTGAGTTCCTTTTTACATGTATCAATTTCCTTATTGATGTCTAATAAAAGCTTATCATTTTCCCCGATTTTTTTCCTGTATTTATCAATTTCCGTATAACAATTATTTATTCTGTCATTGATTGCATCTAAATTTTCTTCAATATTTATTTTTTCCTGATTATAGGAAGCCACTTTTACTTTTAGATCGGTTACCTGCGCCGATAAATCATCTCTTAATTTGTTCAATTCTGCAAGCTCATTTTGCAATTGTTTTACGGCATCTTGGCCAGACAGATTTTGGCTGTCAACATTTTTTATTTCATTTTCAAGAAGCAAGATCTCATCCGTAATTTCTTGAATCCTTTTGTTTATCGAGGATATTTCAGCTTCCAACTGTTCCCTTCTCTTTATTCGTTCTTGAAAAATCAATTGCTTTTCTCTAAGTTCATCGTTTAAAGTTACTATTTCAGACTCTATGGAATTAAGATGTTCGTTTTTTTCTGTTATTTGTTTTTGAGTGTCTAAGATTTTATTATTTAAAGTTATAATTATTGAATCTAATTTTTCTAATTCAAGATTTAGTTTACTGATTTTTTGCCTGTCTTCGGCCAGCTTTCTTTTTCGTGTAAGTAAAAATTTTGATTTATTTTGACTGCCGCCGGTAATAGAGCCTCCCGGACTTAAGATTTCGCCTTGAATTGTAACAATTTTTAAGCTAAAATGGCAGCGCTTGGCTGCAATCAAGGCATCTTCGAAGGTTTTTGCCACCAAGACCCTTCCTAATAGAAAAGCTAATGCGGGATAATACTTATCGTCAAACTTTATTAATTCAATCGCCGGCAATACTTTATTATCTTCTAAAACGATTTTTGACTCGTAAGGCTCCAGGAACCTGGGCTTTAGTACAGAAAGTGGCAAAAAAGTAGCGCGCCCTAATCCGTGTTTTTTCAGGTATTCTATTGCATCTTTTGCACTTTCTTCATTTTCACAAATAATATCTTGCATAGCATATCCTAAAGCTGTTTCAATCGCAACTTCGTATTGTTCATCTACCGAAATTGCATCTGCTATTGTACCGTGTATTCTACTGTCGTTATAATGTTTGCTTTTTAATGCCAGCAACAAATTTTTTACACCATATTGATAGTCTTCATAGTTATCATATATTTCTGCCAGTGTTTTTTCTTGGGTAGTCAATGTCACTAATTCCTGCTGTTTTTTAGTCTTGGCATTGACGTTTATATTTCTATCTTCTGTAAGATTTTTTAAAATGTTTTCCAAATGCTCTATTTCTTTTTTAAGGTTAGTTTTTGTCTGTTCAAGTTGAGTCCTTCTGCTTTCAATATCAGTTATTTTATCGAGAATCTTCTTGTTTGTATTTTCTATTTCCTTGCGTTCATCCCTGATCTGTCTTAGCCTATTTTCAAAATTAGATTTTGTGCCGGTAAGATTTGATATCGTACTTCTTTTTTCGGATATATCATTCAATAACTGCATTATACTACCCTGAAAATTGCTTATTGAATACTGAACTTCTGTTATTTTAGAATTTATCTCTGTAAGCCTATTTTCGCTTGTATTTAATTTCTCTAATGTGTCATTTATGTCATCGGCTTTTTTTGCAAGTTCGCAGGACTTCTCTTTAAATGTTTCTTTAAAAGCAGTAATAAGTGTTTCTTGGTTTCTAATATCAGAAAGTAACTTATTGTTTTCATTTAATATTCTATTTTTATCAGCGCTTAACATTTCAAAATCTTTTTGTAAGTCTTTTATTTTACCGGATACCTCATAAAAATTTTTCTGAGCCTTTTCATAATCGGATTCAATTGAGTTTTGCCTGTTTTTGTAATCGTCTAAGTTTGTTTTTAAGGATTCAATCATGCTTGAAAGTTGCAAAATCGCTTTTTCTTTTGAATCCAACTTTTCTCTTATATGCGCAAGCCGTTTTTCCCTGTCTTCCAGTTGTAATACCAATAAACTAATTTCTGTATTTGTAAGTAGTAAAGATAGCTCTTTATATTTTAAAGCAGCATCTTTTTGGACGGCCAAGGGTTTTAATTGACTTGATATTTCACTTATTATATCATCGATTCTTGATACATTATTGACCGTTTCCGCAAGTCTTGCCTCGGCTTCTTTTTTTCGCAACTTATATTTTGCAATTCCGGCGGTTTCTTCCAACATAGCTCGTCTTTCTTCCGGTCTGCAAGTAAGGATATCGTCAATTTGTCCTTGGCTTATAATTGAATAACCGTCTTTTCCAATTCCTGAGTCCATAAGTATTTCTTGAATATCTTTTAATCTGCAAGAGGTTTTATTAAGATAAAATTCGCTCTCACCGGAACGAAAAGTGCGCCGCATAAAACATATTTCGGAATAATCCAGCGGGATAAGATTGTCAGAGTTATCCAGGGTTATAGCAACTTCTGCCATACCAAGAGGCTTTCTTTTGCTGCTTCCGGCAAATATTACATCTTCTAATTTGTAGCCGCGCAGAGTTTTTATGCTTTGTTCTCCTAAAGCCCATCTTACGGCATCAACAATATTACTCTTTCCACTGCCATTTGGTCCAACTATAGCATTTATTCCCGGCTGAAATTCTAATGAAATTCGATTCGCAAAAGATTTAAAGCCTTGAAGTTCTATTCTTTTTAAATACAGAAGACATCCCTCCCTGCTTACCTTTACAATTTTACCATAAATGATTTTAGAAAAGAAACAATAAAAATTTTAAACATAAAAATACCTGCCTACAAAGACAGGTACCAGATATGATAAGATTTTCTAACGGGGCTCTACAATAAACTTTATGGCTGTTCTTTCTTCGCCGTCGATCTCGATTTCCGCAAAAGCCGGAATTGCTATAAGATCTATTCCGTTCGGCGCTACAAAGCCTCGTGCAATAGCTATGGCCTTCACTGCTTGATTTACCGCTCCGGCTCCCACCGCTTGAAGTTCGGCCACGCCTTTTTCCCTTACTACGGTTGCTAGCGCTCCTGCCACAGACTTAGGATTTGATTGTGCTGACACTTTTAGTACTTCCATTTCAGATGTCCCCCTTAATTTTCCAATGTGAGATTTATTTGATATTAATTTTAATAAGGCTACTAATTATATATTCGATGATTATTTCAGATTTCCTTCTTTTTTGCAGTATTTCTCTTAAATCTCACTAAAATTTATCTTATCAAGGGCTGCCTTTGCGGCCATTTGCTCAGCTTGTTTTTTACTTTTGCCTCCGCCTTTGCCTAAAATCTTATCTTTCCACACTACTTCTACCTGAAAAAGCTTATCATGATCCGGCCCGGATTCGCTTATTACATTATAAATTATCTTTTCATCACCAAACTTTTGCAAAAGTTCTTGAAGGTCGGTTTTGTAGTCGAAGCCGCACTTGCCATTTACAGCCTTTTTTATGATTTCTTCTAAGTTTTTAATTATAAAATCATACGCAATTTTATATCCCTTATCGATGTAAATCGCACCAATTAAAGCTTCAAAAGTATCTGCTAAAATAGAAGCTTTTTCCCGGCCGCCCGTATTCTCTTCACCCTTGCTCAAAATCAAATACTCATTTAGCGCAAGTTGCCTTGCGATATTTGCAAGGCTTGATTCGCAAACTGTGAAAGCTCGGACTTTTGTCATTTGTCCCTCGGTCAAAAAATCATAGTTTCGATAAAGATACTCGCTTATAGCAAGTTCTAGCACTGCATCGCCAAGGAATTCGAGTCTTTGATTATTTTCCTGATGGAATTTCTCTTTTTCGTTGGCAAGAGATGGGTGGACAAACGCTTGATTTAGAATACTTATATCACTAAATTTTATGCTGATTTTCTCTTCTAAAATCGTCAATTGCTGAAGCCTTTTTTCATCCATTGACATTTAAAATTATACCTCTTTATATTTTTTTACTACAACACTTGCGTTCTGTCCCCCAAAACCCATGGAGTTAGATAAAGCAACGTTTACCTGTCTTTTTATAGACTTGTTAGGCACATAATTTAGGTCGCACTCAGGGTCGGGGTTTTCATAGTTAATCGTCGGCGGTATTTCATCATTATAGACAGCTAAGGTGGCAGCAATAAATTCTATGGCACCAGCAGCACCTAATAAATGACCGGTCATTGATTTTGTTGAACTTACGGCAAGCTCATACGCATGTTTACCAAAGGTATTTTTTATTGCCATAGTCTCAAATTTATCATTTAAAGGTGTAGAAGTTCCATGGGCATTTATATAATCCACATCTTCGGGTTTAAGGCCCGCATCTAAAATCGATGCCATCATCGCTCTTGATGCTCCTTCTCCTTCCGGAGCAGGCTGCGTTAAGTGATAGGCATCTGCAGTTGAGCCATACCCCACAATTTCACCGTAAATTCTTGCATTTCTGCTAAGGGCGCTTTCAAGGGTTTCAAGTATAACTATTCCTGCGCCTTCACCGATTACAAAACCGTCCCTGTCTCTGTCAAAAGGTCGGCTAGCCTTTGTCGGTTCATCGTTTCTTGTTGAAAGTGCCTTCATAGATGAAAAACCTGCTAAAGAAAGCATTGTTATTGAGGCTTCAGTGCCTCCTGACACAATTATATCCGCATCTCCCCGCTGAAGTACTCGAAAGGCTTCCCCGATAGCATTTGTTCCTGAAGCACATGCAGTTACGACAGTAAAATTAGGTCCTTTTAAATTAAAAGCCATTGCAGTTTGCCCTGATGCCATATTGATTATCATCATAGGGATAAAGAAAGGACTTACGCGCCTAGGTCCTTTTTCCAGAAGAATAGTATGCTGTTCTTCCCAGGTGTTAGCTCCTCCTATGCCTGAACCTAATATAACGCCAACTCTCGTTGGATCAATCTTTGAAAGGTCAAGTTGTGCATCCTCAAATGCCATTTTGGTTGCTGCAACTGCAAATTGAGTAAATCTATCAAGCCTTTTTAGCTCTTTTCTATCGATATAATCTTCAGGATTAAAATCTCGAACTTCGCCGGCTATCTTTGACGGCAAGTCTTCAGCATTAAATGCCGTAATCTTATCTATGCCTGATTTGCCGCCTATAAGGGAATTCCAAAACTTATTTATTCCTATCCCTACAGGCGAAACTACTCCCATTCCCGTTACCACTATACGTTTGTTCATCGCAATCCTCCTATGATGGCGCTTATTATTTATTGTATATATAGTGTATATATAGAAAAATAAAGTCCCGTAAATGAAGCTACGGGACATTTCAATCTTTATGCGGAATAATTCTTTATATAATCTATGACATCTTGCACTGTTTTTATCTTTTCCGCATCTTCATCAGGTATTTCTATATCAAATTCCTCTTCAAAAGCCATTATTAGTTCAACGATATCGAGGGAGTCTGCACCCAGGTCGTCAATGAACGATGCCTCGGGAACAATTTCATCCTCGTCAACCCCTAGTTGATCTGCAATAATCTGCTTTATTCTATCGAATACTTCGCCTTCCATATAAGTTTCACCCCCCTTCACAAACACATATATATGCCGATTACTTATTCTATTATAAAGTTAAACCGCCGTCAACAGCAATAACCTGTCCCGTAATATAACTTGCATCTTCCGATGCTAGAAAAGCTGCTGTCTTGGCTACATCTTCAGGATTGCCAAGCCTTTTTAGCGGAATATTCTTGCTGATATCGCTATCTTTTTGGAGCAAGGAAAGAGTCATATCTGTTCTTATAAATCCAGGTGCAATTGCATTTACCGTAATATCACGACTTCCAAGTTCCTTTGCAAGAGATTTAGTAAAGCCTATTATTCCGGCTTTAGCTGCTGCATAATTTGTTTGCCCGGCATTACCGTAAATACCTACAATAGATGAAATATTTATTATCCTGCCGCCTTGTTTTTGTTTTAGCATATATCTTACACATGCTTTTGACGTGTTAAACACGCCCTTTAGATTTACATCTATAACTTTGTCCCATTCTTTTTCGGTCATTCTAAGAAGCAAAGCATCTTTTGTAATTCCTGCATTATTCACCAAGATATCTATTCTGCCGAATTTGTCATATATATCTTTTACCATCTTCTCTACTTGCTGAAAATCAGATACATCCGTTTTAAAGGTTTCAACTTTTGCACCCAATTTTCTTATCTCCTCAGCCGTTTGGACCGCTGCCTTTTCATCAGAAGAATAATTTAATGCTATGTCAGCACCATTTTTTGCAAACTCGATACATATACTTCTGCCAATTCCTTTTGACCCGCCCGTTACCAAACAGACTTTGCTGCTAAGATTCATTTATTCAGCCTCCAAAATAGTTAATCGTTTTTTGCAGTGATTCACTATCTCCGGCATTTAAAACAGTAACATCTTTGCTAATTTTTTTAACAAAACCGCTCAATGCCTTACCCGGTCCAACCTCTACAAAAACGTCGGCACCAAAATCCATCATTTTTCTAACGCAGTCTTCCCAAAAAACAGGAGAATATACTTGCCTTATCAAGAATTCTTTAATTGCGTTACTACTTGGTACAATTTCGGCATTTACATTTGCAACTACCGGAATTTTTGGATTTGTTATGTCTACTTTTTCAAGTTCTACAGAAAGCTTTTCGGCCGCAGGCTTCATTAAGCTGCAGTGAAACGGGGCGCTTACAGCAAGCGGTATAGCCTTTTTTGCGCCCTTCTCTTTTGCAAGCTCTATAGCTGCGCTTACTGCTTTAGCCTCGCCTGCGATGACTATTTGGCCCGGGCAATTGAAATTTGCTGCTTCAACAACACCTTCTTTAGATGCTATGCTGCAAATTTCTAATACCTCTTCTTTTGTAAGGCCTAGGATAGCAGCCATGCCTCCTTCACCAAGAGGCACAGCTTCTTGCATGAATCTACCGCGTTTCTGTACTAAGGGAACTGCCTGCTCAAATTTTATTGATTCTGCTGCAACGAGTGCAGAATATTCACCTATGCTTAAACCCGCAACTATATCCGGAATTATGCCATTTGCTTTAAGGATGGAAAAGCATGCCGTGCTGTGTGTTAAAATAGCAGGCTGAGTATTTACAGTCTCCTGCAATTTTTCCTCGGGACCTTCGAAACATATCTTTGATATTTTTTCGTTTAAAGCTTTATCGGCTTCATCGAAAATATAGCGTGCCTCTTTAAAATTATCATAAAGATCTTTTCCCATGCCAACATATTGGGCGCCTTGTCCGGGAAAGATAAATGCCAGTTTGTTCATTGCTAACCTCCTTATACAACATAGTCTTGGAGCTTTTTTATCAATTTTTCAGCATTAGTGATTATTTCTTGTATAATTTCGGCTACAGGCTTTATGTCAGAAATTAGGCCTGCTATTTGCCCTGCCATAACAGAACCGTTTTCTACATCTCCTTCAACTACTGCAAGCCTTAATTTGCCACTTCCCAGCTCCTCTAGTTCTTCTACAGGCGCAAGATTCCTTTCCATTTCTTCGAATCTATTTGTAAGCTTATTTTTCAACACTCTTACCGGGTGCCCCGTAGTCTTTCCCGTTACTGTAGTGCTCCTATCTTTAGCTTTTACAATAGCTTCTTTAAACTTTGGATGTGCAGTACATTCTGTTGAACACACAAAACGTGTACCCATCTGAACACCTTCAGCGCCAAGTGCCAATGCCGCCACAAAACCTCTAGCATCAGCTATTCCACCGGCAGCTATAACCGGTATGCTTACCGCATCTACCACTTGAGGTACGCTTACCATAGTTGTTAAATCTCCTATATGTCCGCCGCACTCCATCCCTTCCACCACCAGTGCGTCAACCCCTGTTTTTTCCAGTCTTCTGGCCAGCGCAACCGATGAAACAACTGGCATAACTTTTATGCCTGCTTCTTTTAGTCTTGGTATGTATTTTCCCGGATTTCCAGCACCGGTAGTTATTACTTGAACATTTTCTTCGATTACCAGATTCATTATTTCATCTACGAATGGCGACATAAAGTATACATTTACACCAAAAGGTTTATCAGTCAGAGCCTTTGCTTTTTTTATTTCGCCCTTTACTACTTCGGCCGGAGCGCTTCCTGCGCCGATTATACCCAGCCCGCCGGCGTTAGACACAGCCGCTGCAAGTTCTGCTGTCGCAACCCAAGCCATGCCGCCCTGAATTATTGGGTACTTGATATTTAACAGTTCACAAATTCTTGTATTAAACATTTTACTGCCTCCTAAGCATCAGACCTTTTTTCAATTTAAAGGCTCCACTCTATTAGATTTGCGCCCCACGTCAGTCCAGCTCCAAACCCTACCATAACTATTTTGTCGCCTTTTTGGATTCTTCCTGCATTTAGCGCTTCGTCTAGTGCTACAGGAATAGACGCAGATGACATATTGCCATATTTATCAAGATTTACTATTACCTGCTCCCGAGGGAATTTTAAGCGTTTTACAGCAGCATCTATTATTCGTATGTTGGCTTGATGCGGAATAATATAATTTATGTCTTCTAAGGTTAAGTCAGCTTTTGCAACAACTTTTTTTACGCTGTCTTCCAAAATCTTAACAGCGAATTTAAATACCTCGTTTCCATTCATCTTTATGTAATGTCGGTGGTTTTTAACCGTTTCAAAACTGGCAGGCTCTTTAGTGCCGCCGGCGGGTAGCTCTAATAAATCGGCCCCACCTCCGTCAGCACCTAAAATGCTTGCAAGGACACCTCCGGATTCAACTTGGCTTAATACCGCAGCTCCTGCTCCATCTCCAAAAAGAACGCAGGTATTGCGGTCTTCCCAATCAGTAAATTTTGAAAGCACTTCAGCTCCTACAACAAGAGCATTGCGAAACTGTCCTGTAGCTATATATTGGGCAGCGGTAGTTACTCCGTAAATAAAGCCGCTACAACCTGCCTGCAAATCAAAAGCCGCAGCATTTTTAGCCCCGATTTTGCTTTGTATAATACATGCTGTTGACGGGAAAAATTTGTCCGGGCTTGATGAGGCTGAAATAATAAGATCGATATCTTCAAAGCTCAGCCCTGCCTTGCCTATTGCGATTTTTGCAGCTTCAGCTCCCAAGTCCGATGAGCAGACATCATCATCAGCTTTTCTTCTGTAAGAAATTCCGGTTCTTTCAACGATCCATTCATTTGATGTATTTACTATTTTTTCTAAATCAAAATTCGATAAAATACTATCCGGTAAATAGGAACCTGTTCCTATAATTCCAACTCTCATTTGACTATTCTCCTTTTTCCGTAACCGACTTTAGTCCTTCCCTGAGCTTTTCGTTAATACTTGAAATTACCGAATTATAAGCCACATTTATGCCATTTTCAATGGCTTTGCTGTCAGATGAGCCATGGCATTTTACCAAAACTCCGTCAATGCCTAAAAACATAGCGCCGCCATATTCTGAATAATCCATACTTGAGCGAATTTTTTCTATTGCAGGCTTTAAAAGGGCGGCTCCGGCTAAATATCTGGGGCTTTTTTTGATTTCATTTTTTAACTGATGGAAAATATACATCCCGAATCCTTCAACGGTTTTTAGAAAAATGTTTCCTGTAAATCCATCACATACTACTACATCAAAATCGCCGTCAAATATATTTCGCGCCTCAATGTTTCCTTTAAAATTTACGCTGCTTATTTGTTTTAGCTCCGAATATGCCGTCTTTACTACAGAATTGCCTTTTTCTTCCTCAGTTCCGATATTTAAAAGGCCGACAGTAGGATTATACTTATTTAGTATTTCCTTAGAATAAATGCTTCCCATTACTGCAAATTGTACAAGATTTTTTGGTTTTACTTCGCTGTTTGCTCCAATATCCAGCATTAAAATCGGACCTTTAGCCGTTGGACAAAGTGTCGCGATTGCAGGTCTGTCAATTCCTTCTAATCTTCCGAGAATAAATAAGCCGCCGGCCATTAATGCGCCGGTACTGCCTGCCGAAACCATTGCTTGGGCCTTTTTGTCTTTTAACATTTTTAAGCCCTTCACAATAGATGAATCCTTTTTTTTACGAATAGCATTAACCGGTTGCTCATCATATGTAATTACTTCTTGCGCATTCGCGATTTCTATATTTTTGTCGGAATCTTTTAAATACGGTCTAATTTTCTTTTCATCGCCTACTAAAATAATTTCTATTTCAGGGTTATTTGAAGCATTTAAAACGCCCTTTACTACTTCTTCAGGCGCCTTATCGCCCCCCATTGCATCAACTATAATCTTCAATTGCCCTAGGCGCCCCCCTTCTCTTATTCTTCTGCTTCTATACTATCTTCTAATGATGCTAAGATGAATTTGCCTCTAAAAACCTCTTTTTGTTTTACATATGTTCTTACAAAAACAAACTTTTTGTTTCCGCGAACCCTTGTAACTTCTGCTTTAGCAACAAGTTTTTGGCCTGCGTATACAGGCAATTTATATTTGATGTTTGCAACCCCGGTAAGTGCCACTTTAGCATCGATAGTTGCTATTGCCAGTGAATTTGCCTGAGCAAAAATAATATCTCCTCGTATAACCTTTGTTTTTCCAAATGTCATATTGTTATTGGTTTCTAGAATCGAAATACCTCTTTTATCTAGTTCCAAATCTACTAATTCTCCAACTATTTCGCTTACATCGATAGATTTAACTTTGGCATAACTATCCTGTGCTACAGCTCTAATTCTTTCTCGAAGCTCGGGCAGCTTCAATTCCATTCGGTCCAAGCGTATTGTTTGAACGCTCACATTAAATCTTTCTGCTAATTCTTCATCATTTAAAAAAGGATCTTCGGCAATTGTTTCAAGTAAAAGTTTTTGCCTTATTTTCTTCGGCAATCCTCGTTTTGGCACTAGATCACCTCAATATTAGCTGTTTTTAGGAGTAGATGTTAATAGTATATCTTATTAAAAAATAAAAATCAATAGACTTGAATATGTGAAATTGAAAACTCAGAAAGAGAAGGCTCCGGCTTTACTGATTTTTAAGCCGGAGCCTTTAATAAAGACAAAATCACTTATTCTTTTTTTGCGATTCCATTTCTCCCTTAATTTGTGCTAATTCTTTTTCCAGTTCAGAAATTCTTTTTATAGCCTCGTCGAATTCTGTTCTTGTTACAATGTCTAAAGATGCCACAGCACTATCCACTTGCTCCTTGATTTTTTGCTTCAGTTTTTCGTTTTCTTCCTTGGCTTTTTTCATCAACGTGCCTAGTACGTCTTTTCCCTCTTCTTGAGTCATCTCACCCTTTTTCACCAGTTCAGAAATTACTTCTTCCGCTTTTTCCCTTGTAATCGTTGCAAGGCCTATGCTTGCGTAAATCATCTCTTTCAGCATTTTCCTTTCACCTCACTTATTTATGCTTTTACTGTTTTGGTCCTATCTCTAAAAATCTCCCAAAGCGGAGTTGCTATAAAAATCGAAGAATATGTTCCGCTTGCAATTCCAATAATAAGTGCTAAAGAAAAATCTTTTATTGTTTCCCCACCTAAAAGGAACAATGCAGTAATAGTTATAAGTGTTGTCAGGGAAGTATTTATTGATCTTGCTAGTGTTTGAGTAATACTTAAATCTGCAATTTCTGTGAAAGAGATTTTTTTCATGGTCTTAAGGTTTTCTCTGATTCTATCAAAAACCACGATTGTATCGTTTATCGAGTAACCTACGATTGTCAGAACCACAGCTATAAAAGTGCTATCAACCGGGATATGAAAAATCGCATAAAAACTTATGATAATCAATACATCATGAACCAAGGCTAAAACTGCTGCTACAGCTGACTTGAATTCAAATCTGAAGGTTATATAAATAAGCATTCCAATATTAGCCAAAATCAAGGCAATAATCGCTTGCTGCCTCATTTCCTTGCCGATTACTGCATCAATGGTTTCTGCTTGAATCAATTCAGTATTTGGCCATTTTTGCTTTAACGACTCCGAAATTTTATTCTGCATATCTTCTGATATTGCGGTAGTTTTTATTATTAATTCTTGTTGAGTATCTCCGCCTTTTTTAACTTCAAATTCGCGTATGTCAAGTTGTTCTAAGATACTCCTGGCATCTGCCAATTCAAAAGACTGATGAATATCAAACTGCAGCATATTTCCACCTGTAAAATCGATACCCCAATTAAAACCTTGGAATATCAAGAATGCAATCCCAATAATAATTACTGCAAGGGAAAGGCCAAACCATAGATACTTTTTTTCTATTATCTTATATGCCTTCATTTTTTCACCCCTTCTACGCCGAACAATAGCTTGATATTCTTGAACGAATGAACATTGATTAAATTTGCAAGAACTATTCTTGTTACCGTTACCGCTGTAAACATGCTTACTGCGATACCAATTAGTAAAGTTACTGCAAAACCCTTTATTGATCCGGCGCCAAAGTATAATAGAACAACTGCAGCTATAGCCGTAGTTACGTTTGAATCTATTATAGTTGAAAAAGCTCTGGTAAAACCTGCGGTAAGCGATGCTCTTAAAGTTTTGCCATTGCGAAGCTCTTCTTTCATTCGTTCGAATATAAGCACATTGGCATCAACCGCCATGCCAATTGATAGTATGAATCCTGCAATACCCGGAAGTGTGAGCGTCGCTCCAATAGCTGAAAAAATATTTAATACCAGCATTATGTAAATCAGTAATGCAAAATCCGCTACCAGTCCCGGCAGTCTGTAATATATGAACATAAAGAGTAAAACAATTATAACACCGATTACACCGGCTCTTAAGCTCTTATTTAATGAATCAGAACCTAGTGTTGGACCTACCGTCATAACTTGTCGCTGTTCAAGATCAACAGGTAAAGCGCCTGCGCGAATAAGTGCTGCAAGTTCCGCTGCTTTTTCAATACTTTCAAGGTTTGTAATAACTGCTTCGCCGTTTGCAATAACATCTTGTACTACCGGAGCTGATATTACTTCGTTATCAAGAACTATTGCAATGGGTTTACCTAAATATTCTTTTGTAGCTTCAGCAAATTTTTTTGCACCTTCTGCATCGAATTTCAGGCTTACCATCGGCTCATTTTGCTGACCGTATACCGCTTTTGCGTCCTGCACATCATCGCCTGTTAAAATAACTTTGCTGTCAGGTCCTACAAACTGTAACGATGCTGTTTTGCCGATAATCTCCAGTGCCTTTTTAGAATCCTCTACTCCCGGAAGCTCAACTAAAATTCTATTGCTTCCCTGTCTTACTATTAAGGGCTCGGCTACCCCTAATTGATCTACCCTACTTCTGATGACTTTTTCTGCCCCTGCCATCTTTTCGTCTGTTATCTTTTCGCCGGGCTTCGGCTTTGCTTCAAGAAGTACTGACACTCCTCCGCGTAAATCAAGGCCTAATTTAATTGAGTCTTTAATAGGAAGCACTTTGTAGTCCCCTATTTGAAAACCAACCAAGGTTGCATAGCCCAAAATAGCTGCTGCAATAACTATAGCAATTATTTTGATAAGGCTTTTTGTCTGTGAGTTCATACTAAGTCCCTTCTTCCATTCCTCTAAGTACATTTTTTATTATATTTCAATTTAACACCTTGTCAAGTGAACTACTCACCACTTACTCATTTATTCATTGAAATGGGAGCGTCTTGGTTAAAAAAGCTAAATTTTTAAACACAAAAATAGGGCCTTCCGGGCCCCTACTTTACTTTAGAACATACTTGATTGGCTACCGTGCATGAAGTCTTGCATGCAGATTGGCAAGATGATTTGCACTTGCCGCAGCCTCTATGGGCAAGGCTATCTTTGCTGTTTAAACAGCCCTTATACAAAGGCGTAATATGTTTCACTTTAAAAGCCCTCCTTCCGTTTACCCTCGATTTTAAAACATTATATCATACAACTTTAGAATTTTAAAGGAGGTATAGTTTTATCGCTCTTCCTCGGCACTGTTGCCGTTCTTTTTCCTGATTACATTTCCAATAGCAGACCTGGAAACCTTAATCTTAATTTTATCGCCTACATCAAGGGTCACGACATCATCTTTTATGTTAAGAACTTTACCATATATGCCGCCTACTGTTATTACTTCATCACCTTCTTTTAAATTCGAAAGCATATTTCTGCGATCTTTTTCACGTTTTTGCTGTGGCCTAATTATCATGAAATAAAAGATTGCAAAAATAATTATGATAGGACCAAACTGCTGCATAAATGTTGCTGGATTCACTTTATCTCATCCTTCCTTTCAAAATATATTTTTCATATTAATTAAGTTCTATGTTAAAACAAGAAATCCTTTAAATATAATATAATTTATATTATTTTATTTTTGATTTTAATGATAAGTTTCATTAAAAAGGATGTAAATATTTACATTATATTCGGGATGCCAAAATCAGCAAAGAATTCATCTTTCAGTTCTAATAAATAATCTCCTTCGATAGCTTTTTGTATCTTTTGCATAAGATTTATCAGAAAGTAAAGATTGTGGTAAGTTGTAAGCCTGAGACCTAAAATTTCGTTAGCACTTATTAAGTGGCGAATATAAGCGCGGCTAAAGTTCCTACATACATAACAATCGCAGGTTGGGTCTAGCGGCCCAAAGTCTCTAGCATATGCAGCGTTGCGGACTACTAATTTTCCTTTTTTTGTAAAAACAGTGCCATGTCTTGCAATGCGTGTCGGTAAAACACAGTCGAACATATCAATACCTCGTATTACTCCCTCAAAAAGATCTTGAGGGGTCCCAACACCCATTAAATACCGCGGCCTTCCATCCGGCAAAAGAGGGACGGTAAAATCCAGCATCTCATACATCATCTTTTTGGGCTCTCCTACACTTAAGCCGCCTATTGCATATCCCTCAAAGTCTAAGGATGTGATATCTTGCGCACTTTTTTTTCTAAGCTCTTTGTACACTCCGCCTTGGACAATCCCAAAAAGTGTCTGCGTCTCGGTGTTTTTATGGGCTTTTTTACATCTTTCGGCCCACCTTGTGGTTCTTTCTACGGACCGCAAAACATACTCATATGTGGCAGGATAAGGTATGCATTCATCAAAGGCCATCATTATATCGCTGCCTAGGGCATTTTGTATTTCCATTGAGGTCTCGGGGCCTATAAAATGTAAGGAACCATCTATATGAGACCTGAAAGTTACTCCCTCTTCTTTTATTTCTCTAAGTTCTCCTAAGCTAAATACTTGAAAGCCTCCGCTATCAGTTAAAATAGAACCATTCCAATTCATGAATTTGTGCAAACCGCCGGCTTCTCTAATAAGCTCATGTCCCGGTCTTAAATAAAGGTGGTAGGTATTACCTAAAATTATTTTTGCTCCAATTTCTTCAAGTTCATCAGGTGTCATAGTTTTTACTGTGGCCTGAGTGCCAACAGGCATGAATATGGGAGTTGAAAAGCTGTTATGGCATGTTTCAAGCCTTCCAAGCCTTGCAGATGTATTTGAAGATTTTTTTACAACATCAAACTTCATAATTTTATTCATCCTTTTCGTCACACTTTACTACTTTTAACTCTCTGATAAGTTCTCCGTCCATAGACAGTATTGTAATTTCCGCATCGTTGACTCTTATACTTTTTCCCTCAGATAGTCCACATTGCCCTTCTTTACAAAGTTTTACGACTAAGCCTCCAATTGTGTTTGCAATATTTTCAGGAATATTAGTGTGCAATTTTTTATTTAAATCTCCAATCAGCATAGCCGGATTAACAATATTTGCATCTATAAAAAAAGTCTTTGCCGGTTCAAAATGCTTATTTATAAAAAACAACCCACCTACGGCAAGTATGCCCAAAACTATATCCAGCATATTTTTGGAATCAATTAACATTTTGCGGGCAATAGCGTATAATAAAACTTCAATAACGCTAGCCGGTGTATGTTTTATCAGCATTACGGCAAGTTCCAGCCCTATTACCAATGCAAGTATATGTCCTAAAAACGCCTGTACTATGGGGAAGCTTTCTGTAGGCGGAGTTTCATATATTATTTTAAGGTACCGCAAAATATCGACTGATCCAACTATAACACCTAAGATTACGAAAAAAGCCAAAACAGATTCTAAAATAATTATAGTTTTTGCAATTCGAGAAGAAATTTTCATTGGCCGCACCTTTCATTATATTATGAGCATTGCATCGCCAAAACTAAAAAATCTGTATTTCTCTCTTATAGCTTCTTCATAGGCCTTAAATACCTTTTCTTTCCCTGCAAAAGCGCTAACCAGCATTATAAGTGTGGATTTAGGGAGATGAAAATTGGTTATAAGTGCATCTACAACTTTAAACTTGTATCCGGGATAAATGAATATATCAGACCATCCATTTCCGGGTTTTACCATACCGTTCTCGTCTCCAATGGTCTCTAATGTCCTTGTAGAAGTAGTGCCTACTGCAATAACTCTTTTACCGGTCTCCTTTGTCCGGCAAATGGTTTCGGCAGCCTCGGGGCTTACTTCGTAATACTCGGAGTGCATTTTATGCTCTTCAACATTTTCAACTTTTACAGGCCTAAATGTTCCAAGCCCTACATGAAGCGTTATAAAGACTATAGATACGCCTTTTGCCCTTAGTTTATTTAACAGCTCCTCGGTAAAATGAAGGCCTGCTGTAGGCGCGGCTGCTGAACCAGGTATTTGTGCGTATACGGTTTGGTAGCGATCTTTATCTTCTAATTTCTTTTTAATATAAGGAGGAGTAGGCATTTGTCCCAGTTTATCTAAAATCTCTTCAAAAGAGCCCTCGTAAAAAAATTGCATCAATCTGCCGCCATAATCAGTGTTATCCAAGACTTTAGCAGTAAGCTGACCATTACCAAAGACAATTTCTTCTCCTTTGCGTGCTTTGCTGCCGGGCTTAACCAAGGCTTCCCATACATCGTTTTCAATAGGCTTTAACAGGACTACCTCAATTCTACCCCCTGTCTTTTGACGGCGCCCAATCAATCTAGCCGGTATTACCTTAGTGTTATTTAGGACCAAGCAGTCACCTTTTTGCAAATAATCAATGACATCCTCAAAGATTTTATGTTCAATTTCTCCTGTTGATTTATTCAGCACAAGGAGTCTGGATTTTGAGCGATTTTCTATAGGTTCTTGAGCTATTAATTCTTCAGGTAAATCAAAATCAAATTCTTCTAATTTCATTTTTTGCATCTGCATCTTCTTTCAAAAACAAGAGTTTATGGTGTAATCTCAACACCAGTATAATAATGGTATAAAATTTCAGTATAACTGTAGCCATTTTCAGCCATTGCTTTGGCGCCCCACTGGCTCATTCCTACCCCATGGCCACAGCCATGGCCGGATATGACATATATATCATCAGACGTATTTGGTGTATTATAACTGCTGGTTATCTTTTTTGCTATACCTTCTGCCGAAATGACTGCACAATCGCCTTTTGTGTGGTTTATACCCTGTTGGCTTAAGATATTTATGCCAGATAACCGAATATTTTTCTTTGAGCCGTCTCCTGAGAGCACGGCAAGCGCGAGGTTCGCAGCCGGTACTGCTGTCTGATCTTGCGCTATATCAAGATAATTGCTCTTTAATTGAAGCAGGTTTCTGATGTCATCTGAGCTGAGCAAAGTCTCTCCCTTTGTGCCCTTTAAAAGCAGCTTTTTCGCTCTTCCCGCCAAAGTGGTTTCGGCAATTATAATTTCTTTGATGTCGCCAATGGAACTTGATGCATAGGTATTGTATCTTTTGCTTAACTCATCTAGTGATATCTGCCAAGTTTCGTAAGGAGATTGAGAAGGAACTATATCGTCCACCGGCTGCAAATAAGGTAGATCTATTCCAAAAACATCTTTGCACGCCTCTGTTCTGCCACCACTGTCAGCATGATAAAAAGCAGTTATGGGTTTGCCATCATATAAAAGGATTTGTCCGCTGGTTTGGTCAACTGCCTGATTGGTCTTTGCAGTCTCCTCGCTAAACCCTCCATATACTTGATCAGAAGAACCGGCACTTACATCAAAACCATAGTTTTGCCATTTTCCCAAATTTGCAACTGCATAGGTCCTGGCTGCTACTGTTTGTGCTTTCAGGGCTTCTATATCCCAATTTGAAGGCATTTCGCAAGGTATAACTCCATATAGATATTCGTCTAAACCTAACTCATTTACAACTTGAATTAAATTTCCAGAAGTTGTCATCTCAAGCATCCCGCGATATCTTCTACCTTCTATGGATATAGGAGTCTTTAGATCTGAACCGGCAAAAAAGACTGGGCTCTCGGCTGAAACAGGAAGTATAACCGCCGGATATTTAGAATCGCCTTTAATCATTATTAAATCAGAGGCTGCATTACTATTATTTGAATTGTTATCAACCCATACAGACCAACTGTTATCAAAGAATAAGTAGCACTTTGTTCCCCTGTTTATAAGTTTTGCTCCATATTCTGCCGCAGTTTCCCTATCGCTAATACCACTTTTTTCCGGAGTAAAATTTGAGGAACTAGCGCTGCAAACCTCTAATAACTTATCAGAAAAACTTACTACTGTAAAGGGGTTTTTATTCTGTATCCTTCCTACTACAAATCCTACATCAGAAGAGAGCTCGTAAGAATTTCTGCTGCTGCTTCCGTAATAAAGTCCCACTTTTATTTTGTTCGGAATGGTTATATTTGCTTCAGACCCTTGAGTAGGAGTATTTACGCTAAAAATAAATGTAAATGCAATAAATAATACAAACCACCGTTTCATTTTATTTCCAGGCCTCCTGACAATCAATCACTTCGTTTTCTACCTAAACATTCATATGCCTTATCTGAGGCTATCCTACCCCTTGCCGTTCTGAATATGTAACCTTCTTGTACAAGATAAGGCTCGTAGATATCTTCAATTGTGGAAATATCCTCATTGAGCGCAGCAGCAATAGATTCAATGCCAGCAGGACCACCGTCAAATTTTTCAATTAGTGTAATCAGCAGTCTGCGATCATTCCTGTCAAGTCCGTTGATATCAATTTCTAAAAGCCTCAATCCTTCTTTAGCAATTTCCACTGTAATTTTTCCATCGCCTCTAACCTGAGCAAAGTCTCTAATCCGTTTTAGCAATCTGTTTGCAAGGCGAGGAGTCCCTCTAGAGCATAATGCTATACGCTCTGCAGATTTATCATCTATATCCACCTTCAAAAGTGCAGCTGACCTTTTTATAATCTCTACCAGTTCCGGTATTTTATAAAAATCCAAATGCAGGCTTACGCCAAAACGGTCTCTTAGAGGAGATGTTAATTGCCCTGCTTTTGTAGTAGCTCCAACTAAAGTAAATGGACTTAAATCAAGTCTCATGGATCTTGCGCTAGGCCCTTTTCCTATCATGATGTCTAAGGCAAAGTCTTCCATGGCCGGATATAATATCTCCTCAACGCTTGGATGCAATCGGTGGATTTCATCAATAAAAAGCAGATCCCTTTCTCCAAGGTTTGTAAGGATTGCAGCCAGATCTCCTGCTCGCTCTATTGCCGGCCCAGACGTTATCCTTATATTCACGCCTAGCTCTCTTGCGATAATATAGGCAAGGGTCGTCTTGCCAAGGCCTGGCGGTCCAAATAGTAAAACATGGTCCAGGGCTTCTCTGCGCATCAGAGCTGCTTCAATAAATACTTTAAGGTTCTCTTTTACGCGCTCCTGCCCGATGTATTCGTCAAAAGTTAAAGGCCTTATACTTTTTTCATATTCGATTTCTTCATCATTTTTTATAGACGGAGCAACAATTCTATCATTCAAAGTTTTCACCCTTTATTTCGACATTTTTTTAAGTGCAGCTTTAATTATATCTTCTAAGTTTTTGCTATCTTTTACCAAATCATCGCTTAAGGCTAAATTAACCTCCGCCGAGCTAAATCCCAAAGAAATAAGTGCTTCCTTTGCTTCCGAAATAAAATCTTCGGTGTCTTCGTCTGAAGTTGACACAGGAAGATCTTTGATTCGATCTTTTAGCTCAATTATGATCTTTTGAGCTGTTTTTTTTCCTATTCCAGGAACCTTTGTTAGTTCATTAACATTTTCTGTTAAAATTACATTCTTTAATTTTGCTGCATCCATTAACGAAAGCACCGAAAGTGCCACTTTAGGCCCCACACCTGAAACCTTATTTAAAAAAAGATATGCTTGTCGCTCTATTTTATCAAAAAAGCCAAAAAGCTCTATTGCATCTTCTTTTAGTAATAAATGTGTGTAAAGTGTAATAGTCTCGCCTTTATAATTTTTAATTTTATCGTAACTATACATCGAAATATCGGCTTTTATACCTACGCCGGATATGTCCACAACAGCAGTGGTAGGTTCGACAAAAACCAGTTTACCTTTTATGTATTCTAACATGGCTAAAATCCTCTGGAATCTATTATATTTTGGAGCTTATATGAATGCATATGGCATAAAGCTACTGCCAGTGCATCGGCGGCGTCATCCGGTTTTGGCAGCTCGTTCATGTCAAAATAAATCTTTATCATCTGCTGAACTTGAATTTTATCCGCATGGCCGTATCCTACTATTGCTTGTTTTACCTGAAGAGGCGTGTATTCATATACATCGATATTCGACAACGCGGCAGACAAAAGCGCAACTCCGCGCGCTTGTCCCACAGAAATTATAGTCTTAGCGTTTTTGTTAAAAAACAGTTCTTCAACAGCTATTGCATCAGGTTTGTAATTATCTATCAGCTCAAGGTAGCCGTTGTGCAATATCCTTAATCTTTCTGGAATTGAAACTTTAGGAGATGTCCTTATTGTTCCATAGTCAACAATATATGGCTTGCCCTTCTCATTTGAAATTATTCCATATCCGCTTATAGCAATGCCGGGATCTATTCCCATTATCAACATAAAAATCACCCTTAGTGTAATTCTACATCTAACGGTGATTCTCCTTCTTTAAGCATATAAAATTGGAGGTAGTTTGTGATTTAAATTAATCTACTCAGCAGGTTCATAGTTTGTATAGACATTTTGGACATCATCGTGGTCTTCTAATGCCTCTATAAGTCTTTCAACTTTTTCACATTCTGATTCAGACAAGCTTAAAGTGGTTTTGGGTATATAGGTCAAATCCGCAGAAAAAATCTTAATCCCGTTTTTCTCAAAAGCATCCTTTACAGCCGCAAAGTTTTCAACGCTTGTTGTAACTTCAATCGAATCTTCCTGCTCGTCCACATCTTCAGCCCCTGCATCTATGGCAAGCATCATTATCTCTTCTACATCTGTGCTGTCATCTTTTTCAATAATTATTAAACCTTTCTTTTCAAACATCCATGCAACACAGCCTGTTTCGCCGAGATTTCCTCCGTGTTTATCAAATATATGCCTCATCTCTCCTGCCGTACGGTTTCTATTATCTGTTGTAGCATCAACTAGGATAGCCACACCGCTTGGGCCATAGCCCTCATACATGATTTCCTCATAGTCGGCACCACTAAGTTCGCCAGTTGCTCGTTTTATGGCTCGTTCTATATTTTCATTAGGCATATTCACCTGTTTTGCTTTTTCAATTACGTCTTTGAGTTTTGAGTTTGAGTTAGGATCGGGGCCGCCCTCCCGAACCGCTACAATGATTAATTTGCTGAATCTGGTATAAATTTTCCCTTTTTGAGCATCCATCTTGGCTTTCTTGTTCTTTATATTTGCCCATTTAGAATGACCCGACATATTCCGAATTCCTCCTTTTGAAGATAATACATAGAAAAAAATATTACTCTAATATAAACTCCGGTTTTTTTGCAAGTGACCGCTTGTGCTCGCTTCTTTTATTCAACAGCTCTATGCGCTCTTTTACTTTTGGATCTGCTCTGCCGGTTAAAATGTAGTTGTCTAACTCTTCGTAAGTAATACCCATTTCGCTCTCATCGGTTTGTCCGCTCCAAAGACCTGCGCTAGGCGCTTTATCAATGATTTTTTGCGGTATACCTAAATAAGATGCCAGCATCCTAACTTGGCTTTTTACAAGATTTGCAATGGGCATCAAATCGGCCCCACTATCTCCATGCTTTGTAAAATAGCCTACCACAAGCTCGCTTTTATTTTCTGCCCCTACGACAAGATAATTATTTAGCCCTGCGTAATAATATAATGTTGTCATACGCAAGCGAGGTTTGATATTAGCTTTTACAAGCTTATCTTCGGTTTCATCAACAACTTTAAGAAACTCATCATAAACACTATCTAAGGTAACAACTTTATATTTTATATCGAACTTTTCAGCCACAAGTTTTGCATCAAGTTCATCGTTTTTGTCGCTATGGCATGGCATTATAAGACCTAATACATTGTCGCCAAACGCTTTTTTGCATAAAACGCTTACAACCGACGAATCTACACCTCCGCTCATACCAAAAACAGCTCCACTGGCCCCTGCGTTTTTAACATAATTTTTTAACCATTCAACTAACTTATCACAAAGTTTTTCCATATCCATATAATACCCCTCCTTACATATCAACTGCTATAAAGCACGATCCTGTAAGTTGCATTTGAGCGGTTCCAGAAGTGATATTTAGCACAAGTTTTTCTAGATCGCATATAGAACTTTTAGGGATGCATGCCTTAATTTTAACATTTTCAGCATAATCTGTATCAAATATTTTTATGTTCCGCTGCTCAAATTCCCACTGCAACTTTCCTAGTATATCATAATTTATGACAATTTCATATATATTACAATTAACTTTCCTTATAATACCCGAATTTTTTATGCCTCTTGCGGCACTTTCACTATACGCCCGCACTAAGCCACCGGCTCCAAGTAGTATACCGCCAAAATACCTTGTAACCACTATTAAGACATTTCGCAAGTTATTTGCCTTAATAACTTCTAACACAGGTCGTCCGGCGGTTCCGGAAGGCTCGCCATCATCACTGAATCTTTGGATTTCATTGTTTAAACCGGTAGTATATGCATAAACATTGTGTGTTGCGTTCCAATGTTTTTTTCGGACCATTTCCAGTAAATGCTCTGCTTCATCGGCATTTTCTACAGGAAAAACATTAGATATAAATTTAGATTTTTTGCATTCATATAAGCTCTCCGACTGCCTTGCCACTGTAAAAAATTCATCTACACACATAATAAAAACTCCTAAATTTGTGAACTATTCAGCATTGAAATACCGAGCTTCGTAATTATAGGCTACAAACTTTAATACACCTGACCTATATATTACCAGCCTGCTCAATACCGCTGCTAGTTGCTCTTTAGCCATTATATCATAAAATAAATATTCAAACCACCCTTTAAAACCGGGCAACTTTCTCGCTCTCCCTCGGCTCTCAAAACTTCCTCTTCAGCAATATGCAATTTTAAATAAAGAATCTTTGCTCGCATCTTCCGGTGTAAGTAAAGATTCTTTCGCTTTCTCAGGATGTCAAATTGGGCATATCTTAGGGCAAGTTTAAGAATATCTTAGAATAGAGGTTTAGCAATCTCTAGATGGCACAACTAGTCAAATTTTGGGCAAGCCTTATCACGATAAGCATTGTGGCGGCAGGCCTTAAATGTCAGACAGTCTAAGTATGCGTCCGCACATGTGTTTAGTTAGCAAGCCTTGGTGCGACAAATCTGAGCATGTATTGCTGAGTATTAGTATGATAAGTATTATATAGCAGGCAGTATGAGCATGTGTTGGTAAGTCTTAGTATGACAAGTTTAAAGGCAGGGGTTCATATATATTGAGATTGGGTAAGCCTTATTTATGCAGGCTTAAGGTTTAGAAAGAGTCTAATCCAAAGTTCGAATCTATATATGTATTAAAACTTTTGTACATAAAAATGGCTCCTCGAGCAGGATTCGAACCTGCGGCCCTTCGGTTAACAGCCGAATGCTCTACCGCTGAGCTATCG
>NZ_MPPE01000049.1:0-31894 GCF_001896645.1 Tepidanaerobacter sp. EBM-49 | reverse complement strand
TATTTGGTAAAAGCATTACTTTGTAGGTTTTAATCATCTAAATAATATCTAAATCAGATGGTGTTATATAGGCGGGTTTTAAGATATTATTTTTATCCCAATTTCTTAAAGTTTGTGTAGTTTTATCTATTAATTGAGCAAATTTCCCAATACTATAATATGCCATTTAAAATCACCTCTATATGCAATAAGAGTATAAAGTCTATAAGTTGTATATAATAGATATTTGTAAAATATTTTTAGCTGTTTTTCGCCTCCATAAAAAAATTAATCCTCTTGGCAAGCAGTCAAGAGGTTATAAAAAACCATAGAATATAATTTTCATATCCTGCCCCCTATCGACCGTAGAGTAAGGTGTTTAGCACAGGCAGGTCTTCTGACTTAGGTTCATGGATACCGTAGCCTTCCCAAAAAACTCAGTGGCAAATTTACAGTATCTTCCCATTACAGCGGCGGGACCGTGCAGGATTTACACCTGCTTCCCTTTTTAGCCAAAACTAATCGGCACCTGTGCATAAAATATTTAATTATCAACATATAGGCATTCTGATTTTATCTCATACTATATATTGTGTCAATTCTCTCCTGTGATTATGAAAGGAGTTTATCCGGTATATTCTAAGCTTCTTTAACCTATAATATACTTTTCATATTTTTTTAATTTAGCAATATCGATTTCGCCTTTAATTTTTACACCCTCGTCTAGATATTCGGTCTCGCTGATTGCGCTGTTTTGGTGTATCTCATTTAATGCCGAAGCATTGTCATAAGGTATTAAAAGCTCGGCTTTGCGACGATTGGAAGGCAACATGCGGCATATGGCATCTAAAAGTTTATCGAGGTTTTTGCCGGTAAGCGCTGAAATTCCTATAGTGCTGTCTTTATTGTATCCCTCGATAAAAATAGCTGTATCTCCCGTTATATCTATTTTGTTTATTGCAATTATTATAGGTGTTTTTTCTACGCCAAGTTCTTTTAATACTGAGTTCACCACTGCAATATCTTCTTCAACGGTGGGGCTTGACCCATCTGCCACATGAATTAAAAGATCTGCTTCTTTTACTTCTTCCAAAGTTGCGCGAAAAGCATCTACTAATTGATGAGGAAGTTTCCTTATAAAGCCAACCGTATCTGATAAGAGAACTTTTCGCCCATCTGGTAGAATAAGGCCTCGAGTTGTAGTATCAAGAGTCTCGAAAAGCCTATCGCCAGTCTTTACGCCGGCATTCGTCAGGGCATTCATTAAAGTAGATTTCCCTGCATTCGTGTAACCTATAAGGCTTATCACCGGATAGGCGCGAGACTGAGTAATAATTTTGCGGCTTTTTTGTATGTCTTCCAGTTCTTCTTTTAAATGGTGAATTCTACGGCGAATATGCCGCCTGTCGGTTTCCAGCTTAGTTTCGCCGGGTCCCCGAGTTCCAATTCCGCCGCCTTCCTGAGAAAGTTCTATCCCTTTCCCGGTAAGCCGAGGCATCATATACTGAAGTTGAGCAAGCTCCACCTGTATTTTACCTTCAGAAGTCTTAGCTCTTTGAGCAAAAATGTCGAGTATCAGCATTGTTCTGTCGATTATCTGGACACCTGTAAGATCTTCCAGATTTCTAATTTGGACAGGCGAAAGCTCATCATCGCAAATAACAGCATTTGCTCCAAGGGTTTTTACTGCTTGCGCCACTTCTTCAGCCTTGCCTTTCCCCACGTAATATGCAGGATCAATTTTATTTCTTTTTTGTACTGCTTCTCCAACCACTTCGACTCCCGCTGTCTCTGCTAAAAGTTTCAGTTCTTTAAAGGAGTCCTCATCGGATATATCATTCAACATGCCTAAAAGCAGGGCTTTTGTGCTTTTGTTTTCAGTTGAAATCATTACAACACCTCTTATATATTATTACATACGGCTTTACTGCCTCACCCTTTCCAACCATTTAGCAGCACCATGGGCATAAGCTGCAGCTCCTATGGGAAGGCACTCTTCATTAAATACGACTTTTGGATGATGGCCTCCGTAGCGATATCCTTCTTCCGGGCTCCCTGTCCCTATTACGAAGAACATCGACGGAACTTTGGCTGCAATTTCGGCAAAATCTTCAGATCCGGTCATTCTCTCCTCTGTCTGAGCCACGTTTTTTTCACCCAGCAGTTCTTTTAGGGCTTGGCCGATTATGTCTGCCATTTCAGGATCCACTTTAAGAGACGATACCGAACCTTTGTAATTAATATCCGCATTTCCACGAAATGTTGAAGCTACTCCATTCGTAACTTCATCTATCCTTTTGAGAACAAACTTCCTTGTTTCTTCATTAAATGTCCGCAAAGTTCCTTCTAAAACAGCCTTTTCCGGAATTACATTACCTGCTGAGCCGGACTGGAATTTTCCAACGGTCAGAACCACCATTTCCTCCGGATTTACCTCGCGGCTTATAATCTCTTGCAGTGCCAAGTGCAGATGAACACCCATGTTAATGGGGTCAACGGAAAGCTGCGGGCATGCCCCATGGCTGCCAAGTCCTTTAAGCGTAATTATAAAGTAGTCGGCAGATGCGGCAACCACACCCTTGTTATATCCTATAAATCCAGTTGGCAGAAGTGGTATTACATGGGCAGCCATTGCTGCATCTACTTTTGGATTTTCGAGAATGCCATCTCTAATTAAGGCTTTTGCACCTTCAAGAGTTTCTTCACCGGGCTGGAAAACCAGCTTAACGATGCCCTCTAATTCTTCTTCAGATTCTTTCAGCATCTTAGCCGCACCGAGAAGTATGGCCGTATGTAAATCATGGCCGCAGGTATGGGCGCATTTGCCGCGAGCCGCAAAGGGTAGGCCGCTTTCTTCCTCCATGGGAAGGGCATCCATATCGGCTCGAAGCAGTATTACTTTGCCATCTGTTTTCTTGCCTACAGTAGCCGTTACCCCGTAACCGCTTATCAATTTGGGTTCATAGCCCATTTCCTTAAGTTTTTCAACCACAAAAGCACTGGTTTTCGGAAGTTCCATTCCAAGTTCAGGAATTTGATGTAAATACCTGCGATTTGCAATTATTTCTTCTTTTATTTCCATTGCTCTTTTTAGATAATCCATTTATAAATTCTCCTTTGGTATAATATATTATCTCTCCAATACAGCATATGCGCGGGTAAAGCCGCCGTCAGATTTATCTATGAGAAGAGGGGCTGCAGAGAAAAATACCCGCGGCCTATCTATTTTATCAAGATTATTAAGATTTTCTATTATAGGTATTCCGTTTCCCATCAATATTTTATGGACAGGTGCCTCTGTGCTTTCAACGGGATCCGGAGAAATAAAATCAATGCCCAGCGCTTTAATGCCAAGTTTTACTAAGGCTTGCGCCAGTTCCTGTGAAAGATAAGGCGAATCATCGATATACTTTGGGTTGCCCCAGTATTTGGAATACCCGGTTTTTAAGAGGACTATATCTCCTCTTTTTATTTCACAATTTTTTAGCACCTCTTTTCCAATCGGCTCTTTTCTTTCTACCGGAGCATTTACAATAACTGCATCACCTACAAAAGTATCCAACGGAATTTCATCTAAGGTTTTCGCCCCCTTTATGCAGTGGGCCGGGGCATCACAGTGCGTGCCAACATGAACACCTGCATGAAATTCTGTAATCCTAAAGCCTCCATTGTCTATCTGCGCGATTTGCTTAATTGTAATAGGCGCAGTTCCGGGGAAAAGCGGCATACCAACTTTATAGCTCTGGGAAAGATCTACAATCCTCATAGTAACCCTCCTTCTTATATGGATTTTGCAAGCTTAGATTCTGCGGACTATCTTGTCTCTTGCAAAGGTATCGAAGGTTATAGTTTGCCTGGCTTCGTCTAAATCTCTACAATATTCTTCGAGAAACGCTAGTCGCCTCACTATCGTTTCTTTCTCAACCATTGTGATATTTTCTCCCTTTCTCTTCTAATCTTTTTAGCGCCTGATTGTAATACAGATCATAGAAATATTTTCTGTCAAAATACTCTTCCCGTTTTTTAACTTCAAAAGATACGCGCCTTTCTGTATTCTTATCTAAAATTATTTCCTTGCCAAGCATTACTTGATGTATAAAATATGGATCAGCAGTTTCTAAATCTACGACATCAATTTTTAATTTTAATAGATCTTCTAAATCATTGGCAATTTCTAGTTTTCGCTCAAAGCGGTCTAATAGGGGTAAGCCTTCGGTAAACAATATAGCAATATCTACATCACTGCCTTTCGTTGCCCTGTTTTTTGCAACAGAACCAAATAAATAAACAGTAGAAATATCTTCTCGATTTATAAAATATTCTTTTACAATTTCGATACAATCTTTTTTATTCATACAAAGATGCCTCTTTTAGCAAGTTATTCTTAAATTGCCTTTTCAATAATACTCATTATTGCGTGGGCGACTCCTGACATGTCATTTGAAAGTGTCACATAATCCGCTGCTTCTTTAACTTCCTCTTCTGCATTTTCCGGCGCAATGGCAAGGCCGGCAACTTCAAACATGCTAATATCGTTATGGCTGTCTCCAAAAACAACAGTTTCTTTAGGCAAAATACCGAGCTTATCGCATAAAATCAAAAGGGCGTTTCCTTTTGATGCACCGCTTCGCATAATATCAATCAGTCCTTTGCCGGAACTTACTATAGTTAAGCTGTTATCTTGATTTATGTCATTATCTAATTTTTCTATAATTTTATCTTCTTGGCTTGCAATTAATATTTTTATTATTTTATCTCTTGAGATATCCAAATCCCTTATTTTATATGTTTTGGCACGCAATTCTTCTTTTACACTTTTATTGTAGTTCATCACTACGTTTACCCGCTGTGAATCTTCGCTATAATATATTGCATCAGGGGTATATACCAGATAGTCGAAATAGTTGGTCTTACAGTAATTTATAACTCTTGCAGCTATATCCGATGGTATTAATTTTTCGTAGAGGACTCTTTTTCGGCGGACATCTTTTATAAGGGCACCATTACAAGCTATCAAAGGTGTCTTAATGTCAAGATCATAAATATATTTTGCCGCAATAAGATCATGTCTTCCTGTAGCTATTGCAAACTCTATACCTGCATCTTTTAGCATATTAACGGCTTTTTTATTTTCTTGGCTTATCTCTTCAGCCGAGTTTAAAAGTGTTCCATCTAAATCACATACAACAAGTTTATATTTTATCGACATTTATTACGCTCAATCCTTTTAAGTAAAATTTGCAAGTGTTTTATATATCTATTACATCGTCTTGATTTATAATATCCCGGCTTTCTACTACTTGGGTGTTTGCCCATCTGTCCCCAAGCCTTCTGCCCTTATCATCGCTTATAACAAGTACGGCTTCAACTATTACCATTACAAATTCGATAATTCCTCCTACAACCCAGCCTATAATAGGAACTATACCAAAAGCACTGCCTATAGCAAGGGGCAGATTTCTTTTTAGTGATATTGTCCAATCAATATCACTGCCGTCAAAGGAAACCACTTCAAGTCCCATGACCTTTTTGCCCAAACTGCGGTTTTTGAAGTCCGGATTCTTCGTTATTTCAAAAGCTATTGCATCCTTAGTTAAGAGATAAACTGCGCTTACCAAGGCTCCCAGTATAGGAATATAGACGAAAAGGCTTGCAACGATATCGTCAATTAGCAAGGCAATAAATCTTTTAAACAGGTCCGCCTTTTTGTACTGCATAATTAATCCTCCTCTACTTTAAGATATTTTCATAAACTCTTAAAAAATTTTCTCCATAAATAAGCTTGATTTCATTATCGGAATATCCTCTTGCTATAAGTTCTTCTGTAAGCCTGTAAATATCAGGATATCCATTTACTACATCATAATCCTCGTCTTCTTTTTTGCTCTTTGGATCCGTATTATGCCCAAATATTTTATCGCAAAAGTCGAATCCAAGGCCAATATGGTTTATTCCGGCTATGCTTTTCAAATGATCTATATGGTCTGCCAAGGCTTTTATATCCGCATGGCCTTCTGCGACTATTGAGCTTACACCGTTAATACCTATTACACCATCTGTTTTGGCTATGGCTTTTATTTGTTCATCGCTTAAGTTTCTCATTATTTTGTGGAGGGCTCGGCAATTGGAATGAGATGCTATCACAGGTTTTGTTGTGATTTTCATAACATCCCAAAATCCCGCCTCATTTAAATGGCTTACATCTATTATCATACCAAGTTTTTCCGCTTCTGTTACAACTTCTTCGCCAAATTTTGAAAGGCCGTTCTTTTTATCCTCTATTTTAGAAAAACTACATCCGTCCGCGGCGAAGTTTCGCCTTGACCAAGTAATTCCAACGCCTCTTACTCCAAGTTCATAAAAAAGTCTTAGAAGGCTTATATCATTCATCAAGGGATCTACTCCTTCAAAAGATAAAAGGATACCTATCATTTTGTTATCTAATGCATCTTTTACATCAGCATAGCTTTTTATAAATTTGATCTTATCCCCTGATTCATCAAGCTCTGAGTAAAAAGCGCTAATTTGATCTAATGCCTTTCTAAGCCCAAGTTCCGGAAGATAATCTTCGGTGATATATATTGATGAAACTATGATATTTGCTCCGCCTTCCTTAAAATCCGGCAGATGATATGTCTCTATTATCTGTTTTTCGCCTTTTCTTCTCCTTTTTTCAACATCCCAAAGCAAATCCAAATGTGCATCTACTATAGTAAAATTTTCATGGATGCTCTTTATATGCTCCTCTAATTCCTTTTGCATGGGCAGACCTCCGATTTCAAAGTATATAATCTTTTACATAGGTAATATGAATTTTGCGATCATTACAAAGTGCAGCAGTGAGCCTATAGAAATAAATATATGAAAAACCTCGTGAAAACCAAATTTATTGGGAATAAAGTTGAAAATCTTCGTAGCATATATTATTCCCCCGACGGTGTAAGACAGACCTCCTAAAAACAGAAGCAGCATGGCTTCTTTTGGATAAGCCTGGATTAAGCGGGACATTGGAACGATAGCCATCCAACCGAGGATGATATAAAACATTGTTGAAACCCAACGTTGAATCCCCAAAAAAAATATCTTTATTATTATGCCTACTAGCGAAAGTCCCCAAATAGCCGCAAGCATGGCCCATCTCCATGTTCCTTCGAGACCATAATAGAGGACAGGCGTATATGTGCCTGCAATTAAGATAAAAATCGATATATGATCGAATTTTCTCAGTATAAGCTGCTTTTCAGGTGTAGTGTTTGCCCAATGGTAGGCTGTGCTGGCTCCGTAAAGAATTACAATGCTTGCTCCGTAAATTCCCATTGTCGCAAGCTTTGCAAGATCACCATAGGAAAATATAATTAAATAGACAAGTCCTACGATTCCTGCTAAAAATGTAATAAAATGCGTCCATGTATTGACCGGTTCTCTCATTTATACTGTGTGCCTCCTAAATTTCTGGATATGCTGCAAAGTCTATATATAGTTATTCGGCATAATGTGAACAATTCCTCTAAAATAATAATGAACAACTTTTATTTAGAAAGTTTATCTATTATCTTGATTATCTCATCAATCTTTTGCTTTTTATCTGATGTTTCATCTGAATCAAAAACCTCGGTTACACAATGTTTCAGATGGGCATCAAGCACCTCTTGATTTATATTCTTTAAAATTGCTATAGACGCCATAAGTTGATTTGAAATATCAATACAGTAGCGATCATCTTCTACCATCTTTATAATACCGTCTATCTGCCCTCTTACGGTTTTTAACTTTTTTAAAACCCTTTCCCTGTCAGCTCTCAAATTTCATACCGCCTCTTTTATGGATACTACTTCATATCCGGCTTCTTCTACTGCATGTTTTAGAACCTCGTCAGCCACCGGATTCGAGGATTCAACCTCAGCAAGTCCGCCATCCAAATTCACTGTCGCTTTAACTCCGTCTATTGCGTTTAAAGCCTTTTCTACTCGCATCTTGCAGTGCTCACACATCATACCTTTAATTTCTAAAACCTTTTTCATTTTTTCAATCTCCTTTTCTTCACTTTTATTTTGTAGCAAATTGTTTTCCGAAATTCTAATCACTGATACCTGCCCTCTGACATCACACAGATTATCACACTGCGATATAGGCAAGGCAGAAGGTTTAAATTTGCGAAGCCTTAGTGCATTTGTCACGACAAAAACCGAACTCATACTCATGGCAGCTGCGCCAATCATTGGAGTAAGTTTTATATGGTAAGCAGGATATAAAACCCCGGCAGCAATTGGAATGCCTAAGATATTATAGAAAAATGCCCAGAAAAGATTCTGCTTTATATTCCTGATTGTAGCTTTTGAAAGCTCTACTGCTGTAACGGCATCCATTAAATCGCTTCTTATTAGCACAATATCTGCAGATTCGATTGCTACATCCGTTCCGGCGCCTATGGCTATACCTACATCAGCTCTTGCCAAAGCGGGCGCATCATTTATTCCGTCGCCTATCATAGCAACTTTTTGTCCTTTGTTTTTAAGCTCTTGGATTTTTTTATCCTTTTCATGAGGCAGTACCCCTGCTATTGCTTCATCAATATCTAGTTGGCGTCTTATGGCTTCTGCTGTGTTTTGGTTATCTCCTGTAAGCATAACTACCTTAATGCCCATCTGTTTAAAACGCTGAACCGCTTGGCGGCTGGTAGGTTTTATCACATCAGCTACGGCAATAATCCCCAACAAGGTATTATTTTCTCCAAAATAAAGGGGAGTTTTGCCTTCTTTTGAAAGGCGAGCCGAAAGCTGCTCAGCAACCGCTGTGTCAATTTTCTTTTCTTTCATAAACTGCTCGTTTCCTGCAAAATATGGTATCCCATCAATATATCCTTCCACGCCTTTGCCGGGAATAGATTTGAATTCATTAATTTCAATCAGTGGAGTTTCTTTTTCTCTGCAATATTTTAAAATAGCGTCTGCTAGAGGATGTTCTGAGTTCTTTTCTAATGCCTGAGCAATTTTCAAAAGTTCTTCCTCCGACTTTGCTTTATAAAGGGCAATATCCGTTACCTGAGGCTTGCCCTGAGTGAGAGTGCCGGTTTTATCCATTACAACAGTATCTATACTGCAAAGCGCCTCTAAAGCCTCCGCTGATTTTATTAATATGCCATGCTCTGCGCCCTTTCCTGTTCCAACCATTATTGCAACAGGTGTTGCAAGTCCTAATGCGCAAGGGCAGGATATAACCAAAACTGATATTCCCATCGATAAGGCAAATTCGAAGCTATAACCTGCTAAAAGCCATCCTACAGTCGTTACAAGCGCGATACCTATTACCGTAGGAACAAAGACAGCGCTTATCTTGTCTGCAAGTTTTGCTATTGGCGCTTTCGTAGCATTTGCGTCTTCTACCAGTGCTATTATTTTTGCCAGTGTCGTATCTTCTCCTACTTGAGTTGCTCTAAATTTAAAAGCTCCTGTCTTATTTATGGTGCCTGCGCTTACTTTATCTGTTGGTCGTTTTTCTACAGGCATACTTTCGCCGGTCAGCGCAGACTCATCTACAGCAGATTGTCCCTCGATTACCACACCATCTACCGGAATTGATTCACCGGGTCGAATTACTATTATATCTCCTACTCTGACTGATTCTACGGGAACCTCTTCTTCTATGCCGTTCTTTTCTACTCTAGCGGTTTTAGGAGCAAGATCCATTAATTTTTTAATTGCATCCGTAGTTTTCCCTTTTGCTCTGGCCTCTAAGAATTTCCCCACTGTAATAAGGGTTAAAATCATGGCCGCCGATTCAAAATAAAGATCATGATAGTATCTGTGAACTAATTCAAAGTTACCGGCACCTAAACCATAACTCATTCTAAAAATAGCAAAAACGCCGTATATAAGAGCCGAGCCTGAACCAATGGCTATAAGGGAATCCATGTTAGGATGGCCCTTAAATAAAGTTTTAAAACCTACTGTATAAAATTTACGATTAATGAACGCAATCGGTAGTACTAATAAAAATTGGGCAAAAGCAAAAGAGACGGCATTTTCCACGCCGGATAAGAAAGGCGGAAGAGGCAAGCCCAACATATGTCCCATCGATATATACATTAATGGTATGATAAACAGAATAGAAACCTTAAGACGGAGTTTCATATCCTCAATTTCTCTGTCTGCTGAAGTTTTTCCTTGAGCTTTTTGTGTCTCCTGCTTTGCTCTGCTTTTTTCTTTCAAAGATGCGCCATATCCTGCATCTTCTACTGCTTTTATTATCTCCTCGGGAAAAGTTGTTTCATCATCATATTCGACACGCATGCTGTTTGTTAAAAGATTTACTGTGACAGATTTGACACCGGGTAATTTCTTTACACTACGTTCTACCGCAGCTGAACAAGCAGCACAAGTCATGCCAGTTACGTTAAAATCCTTTTCTACGTACATTACCGAGCCTCACTTTCTATTACCCCCTCGGGGGTGTATGTGAGTACATTATAAAACTTTAGTAGGTAATTGTCAATCAACTATTCATGGACTTCTGCCTCTTTTTCAAGTCTTGCAATCTTTGATGTAAGCGCTATCCACCGTATAAGCGGTATAGTACCTAAGGCAATAAAAAGTATTAACGCAGACAAAATCTTCCCCCAATCACCGCTGAGGCTGGTAAAGCTTGCAAACAAAAAACCTGATTTTGATGTAATATAAAAATATATATTAAAAACTAATAGGAAAACCAGATAGTAGCTATAAGGTTTTCTATATTCTTTTAATGCTTCTGCCTTGTCCAAGATGCTGTTATAAATTGTGAAGGGTTTTCCATCGTTCTTTTTTTCAAGAATCAAAAGCTCCCGATTTATCATGCCGCCTGATGTTGCAAATTTTCCACCTTTGTCAGCAAAGGGCCTATATTTTATTTTGCCTATTGAAAAGTGTCCTAAGTCTACAGCCTTTTCATAGAATGTTATATTCATTTCTTTCAAAAATCTTTCATACTCGAGCCTTTCCTGATTAGACTTATTACCGATATAAACAACCGCATATTGATATTCCCCTTGCTTGCAAGGTTCGAATTCGTAGAAAAGTTTCCCGACTTTTGCAAGCTTACGGCCTTTTTCGGCTTGTTTATTTAGCCAAACCGTCTGTTCTTCAATAGGGTCAAGAAAGAGCTTAAATTTTCTCATCGATTTCAACTCCTTTATTTTTAAGGATCTCCTCGCCTATTTTATATACTTCTCTGAGCCTTTTCATTTCTGCTTCAACTTGCAGTCTGCCCAAATCTGTAATGATATATTCTTTTTTCCTCTCACCGCTTTCGGCCGGCAGAGCCTTAATCCAGCCCTTTTTGGCAAGATTATTTATTGCGCCGTAAAGAGTTCCGGGACCAAATACGACCCTTCCATTAGTTTTTTCCATCACAAATTGCATAACCCCATAACCATGATTCGGTTTATACATGGCAAGAAGGATAAGAAATGCAGTTTCTGTTAAAGGAGATTCTTGCACTTTTGGCAAAATACACACCTCCGATTATTACGTTTTACGTAGTATATGGACACTATATCGCATAACGTATTACGTGTCAAGTAGTAAATTCCTATATTGAATCCGAGTACAAAGTAAAGACCTGATAAGGAAATTTATCAGGTCTTGCGAACTGTTATTCTATATTTATTTTAATTAAATAAAATCAGTGCTACATAAGATACCGTATTTTCACCATTATAGTAAGGGATATCGCATTTTCTTGTAAGCGACATTACATTTATACCGTATGCCTCAACTGACGCCATTGCTTTCTCCGGAAACCTGCAGGGCTTTCCTTCGGGATATGTGCAGCGGGGGCAGTAGGTGCAGGGTCCCACATTAAGCGGAAGAAAATCGATGCCTTTATACTCCTCTTTAAGTTTATCTACCAGCTTTCGTACTATCTTCGTATGCCTTTCTTCCCCTTCAACCATCCCCGGATAGTCAAAACAACTGCGCAGTTTTTGAACTGTCTGCAGCAGCACTCCTTGCTTATACCGGCGCACCCTCTTTTCTAAGACTTCTAAAGGGCCAACTGCCGGCGGACACATCCAGTTCATATTGTATTGTCGGCAGGTATTTTTCTCGCACAGTTCTCGAAATTCTTGCGAAAACTCTATATTATTTACATCAACTACAGCAGCATTTGTCACTCCCAATTCTAAAGCCTGTTTCATGATATCTTCAGGTTTTATCTGCATATTACATCTCCTTAAAATTTTCTAAGTACATTCTTTCTTTAAGTATATGCGGATAAATATGGCTTTGTCAATGAAAAATTGTAAAATTAGATAAAGCAAAACATTTTAGCATGTCCAGCTTCACAAATTCTCAATTAATTCTCTTAATTCTTCTATTCCTTCTCCTGTTACCGCTGAGACGGGATAGTATTTTCCTTTTACGCCGCACATTTCAAGATACTTACTCGCTCTTTTTATATCAGCTGTTGGCAGGTCTATTTTGCTTATGACTCCATAGACGGGAATATTAAACATTCCTGCAAAGCCCGGCGGTGTGGTGGGTTTTGATGAAGTAGAGTCTTGAACCACAAATATAGCATCAGCATCCATAGCCGTTGTTATAACTGCATAATTTAGCCGTCTTATGTCCATATATTCACCTGGAATATCTATATATCCGTCTTCAAAAGTCACTGCCTGGGTTTTTACTGCTTCTCCACATCCCCTCAGTGTTTTTATGAGAGTAGATTTACCTGATCCGGAAGCGCCAATAAACATGATTTTTTTCTGCAATTTTTTTTCACCTCAGTTGCTATTTATGTATCTGTTATACACTATATATTTATTATATACTATTTTAATTGCAGTAAAACTAATATATCCCCTCAAAGCAGAATCCTTAAAAGTGCCGAGGGGATATATGTAAACCTGGATTATTCAATTCTTATTTAGGCTGGCAAATAAAGACTAGCTTGCGCTTTTTGGAGCAAAAAAGCTTGCCACCATTATAGCTGTAACGCCTGCGATAAGTTTTCCGACTATCATTGGGAATATCATTTCCTTTGCAACGCCTGCTGTAAATCCTAAATGATCACCAAAGGTAAACGCAGCGCTGACTGCAAATGCCACATTAAGAACTTTTCCGCGATAATCCATGTCGTGCATCATTTGAAACATCGGAATATTGTTTGCAAGCGTGGCAACCAAACCGGCAGCTGCTATGTCGTTCATGCCTAGGGCCTTGCCCATAGACATCAACGGTTTCTTAAATACTTTTGTAATAACTGTCACCATTGGAAATGCCCCTGCCAAGACAATTGCAATACTTCCGATTATTTGTATGCCATCACTGATAGGTGCCATTCCGGGAATTACAACAATTCCTGTCAAGGTTTCGACTATAATTGCAGCAAGACCAATCGTTATAACTATTACAACTATTTTTCCAAATACATTAAATCCGTTTATCATCTTATCAGGTATTCTCCAAAGTCCGATTGCAATTAGTGCTGCCACAATAATTATAGGAACAAGATTGCTGACTATCATCCCCAGCTCATAGCCGGCTACTAAACCACCGAAGAAGCATCCGATAGGTATGGTTATCATACCTGCTAAGATACCGGTAGCTAATGCTTTATGATCTTCTTTTTGGATTATTCCCAGTGCCACAGGAATGGAGAACACAATTGTCGGTCCCATCATAGAACCTAAAATTATGCCGGCAAAAAGACCTGCTTCTTTAGTTTTAGCCATTGCCATCGCTAAAGGAAATCCGCCCATATCGCATGCAAGAAGGGTTGTTGCAAACATAGCAGGGTCTGCACCTAGGGCTGAATAAATAGGTACCACTACAGGTTCTAATACTTTAGCCAAAACCGGTGCTAGGGATACAACTCCGAGCATTGCAAGTGCTAAAGAACCCATGGCATTAAATCCTGCTTCAAACTGCTCGCCTAATCCGTATTTATTGCCTAAAATCCTATCAATAGCGCCTAAAACCATAAATACAACCATAATATCAACGATAATTTGATTAATGCTCAACTCTATACACCCCTCTTCGTTATAAATTTGTGCAATATAAATTAAATACCTACATTTACGCCGCTGCCTTGTTTGTCAAAAATTTTCTTAGCAAGAGAGGCTACATGTGCCCCTGCTTCTACCGGCGGCATTCCGCCTGCATGAATATTGGAGACCACGTTTCTATCAGATTCAACAGTGCCTCGTTTAGGTCTCCAGCAAAGATATGCGCTCATACTTGTAGCTGTCCCAAGTCCGGGTCTTTCGCCTATAAGCTCAACTACAACATCAGCCTTTATTACTTCATTTACGTCATCCATTACCGGCACTCTGCCATATTTTATGAAAAACGGGGTTCCTACATCAAGACCATTGGTTTTAAGTCCCTCTAAAAGTGCGGGCAGAAAATCAGGCACATTAGCTTCGATAGCTTTAGAGCTTAAACCGTCGACTACAATAACCTGAATCTGCGGCTGCATTTTGCACCGTTTTTTTATCTCTTCTTTAGCTTCTTCGGAAAGAATTTTCCCAAGATCCGGGCGTGTAAGATATTCATCTTTATCTTTAACTACCGTCTGCACACTGAATAATCCCATCTTGTTTAAAAATTCTTCTGATACATCGCTAAAAACTGCGTCCATAGCTGAGGCGTGATCAGCTCTAAATCGAAGCCATGGTATCGTAAGGTAGCGCGGACCGGTTCTACCTATACAGATTCGAGCAGGTGTTGTTTTTTTAATCCTTAAAAGAAATTCTTCGTCCATAGGATTTTTTACAAAAACTTTCTCGAGTAAGCTGTATTCAGTTATATCTGAAAATTCTATGACTTTTTCGCCATTGGGTTGGACGTTTTCCCCTGTTTTGCAGGCCTTGTCAGGATCTGCCTTATCCTTCAATTCTTCTAACACTTTTTGTACTATAGTATTAATTTCATCGTCTTTAAAAAGTGTCATTTCTTCACCTTCTTCCTAACGGAGTCATAGTAGCAAAAATTGATGGATCGCCAGCTATTGGCGTCAGCCTGCCGTCTTTCATAATTCCCATTTTTTCAAGCCACTTTTCAAATTCCGGAGCAGGACGGCGTCCCAGCAGTTCTCGAAGGGTTGCATCATCATGATAGCTGGTATCTTGGTAGCTAAGCATGCAATCATCGCTTCCCGGAACTCCCATATAATAGTTGGCTCCTGCCATTGCTAGCAGCATAATCGCATCTTCTTGGTCGTTTTGATCAACTTTTACATGGTTTGTATAGCATGGTGCCATTCCCATTGGAAGGCCTAAAAGTTTGCCCATAAAGTGATCTTCCAAGCTCGCTCTTGTTATTTGTTTTCCATCATATAATGTTTCAGGTCCGATAAAGCCCGATACGTTGTTCACCATAAATGGCATATATCTTCTACCAAACCCATATGTTCTAGCTTCAAGGGTCTGCATATCGGCTCCGTGGTGGGCATCGAGGGAAAGTTCTGAACCTTGACCTGTCTCAAAATACATAAAATTCGGTCCTGGTGCAAAACCCTTTTTCTTAATCATGTCAAATGCTTCATCCAACATTTTAGCGCTTATACCAAAAACCTTATTGCAGGTTTCGCTGCCTGATATGCTCTGGAAGAAGGCGCATACCCTGGCACCTGCTTCTACCGCTTTCATCTGAGTGGTTATGTGGGATAGAACACAGTTTTGTGTAGGTATAGCCCAGTCCATCATAAAGTCAAAAGATGCGTTCATTAACTTTACAGTATTTTCTACTGTATCTTCATTAGGGTTGATGCCGATAACTGCATCACCGGAACCATAAGTAAGACCTTCCATTACAGATGCCAGTATCCCCTCGACGCTGTCGTTAGGGTGATTGGGCTGAATACGATATGAAAGTGTTCCCGGAAGACCGATTTCTGTTCTGTTTTTAGTAACCACATGGATTTTTGACGCTGCATATACTAAATCCATGTTTGACATAAGTTTTGCAACTGCTGAAACCATTTCTGCAGTTAAACCGGCAGACACACGGTGAATATCTTCACATGTTGTGTCATGGCTTAAAATCCATTCACGAAGTTCAGCAACTGTCATTGAGCATATGCTCTTATAAATTCCCTGAGAAAGACCGTCGTCAATTACTCTTGTAACCTCATCTTCTTCATAAGGAATAACTGGATTTTCTCTAAGATCTTTTAAGGTAAGTTCTGCAAGAACTCTTTTTGCCGCCACGCGCTCGGCATTATTTTCAGCAGCAATTCCGGCAAAAATATCTCCTGATTTTTCCTCGCTTGCTTTAGCAAGAATTTCTTTTATGCTAAAGAATGTGTAATTTTTTCCAAACAATCTAGTTGACCAAGGCATAATTTATTCACCCCCAAGATTTATACTGCACTTGGCTATAACGCTCTTTATAATCTTTTCTTTCTCCTCGCCGTCTATGTTTTTTTCTTTACAGTATTCATCTACTACTTTTCTAATTTGTTCTAACTCAGAACAATCTTTTTTAGTTTTTACTGTTATTCCTGCAGCCATGAGTGCATCCTTTGCTCCGGGTAAAATCATCGTATTGTCATCTACATAGATTTCTTTTATGCCTTCAAAATACCATTTGTCCACATCCTGCTTTGTAATAAGTTTTTTGTTTATAACACTCACCCCCTTAAAGCAGTGCTTTCAAAACATCCTTCGCCACAGAAGGTATAATAATGCTGTTTACTAACATTCCTTCCGGTTCTGCCTGTTGCCGACCTGCGCTAACTGCCGATTCTACGGCGCTCACATCTCCTATCATAGTCACAAAAGCCTTACCTCCAAGGCCCATAGCCGGACGTATTTCAATTAGCTTTACACCACCGCTTTTTGCCGCCGCATCCGCCGCAATAACACATGACGCTACGGAAAAAGTCTCTATAACTCCTAAAGCCCTTAGTGATTCATCACTTTCCTCTATTGCAACAGCAGCTTCAAGAGCAGGAAAAACATCATCGTGAACACTTGAAATCAATATCGAATCTGCTAAATAATGTTCTACTGTGCTCTTGCCTGCATCTAAAGAACTCTTCACGGCTGCCACATCACCGCCAATAAGAACTAAAAATTTCCCGGGGCATATTGGCCGTGCTAAAAACAGCTTAACAGGAGCCATTTTAACCATAGCATCAGCTGCTTTAATTCCTCCTGCAATGCTTATTGTTTCGATGATACCTATGGCTTTTTCCATTATGATTCCTCCCCCCGGATAACAATTTTATCCTTATCGCTTTGCTCGACGATTCCGTCTATACTGGCATGAATGCAACAGCCTAGTTTATCTTCAGGCACAGTACCTATCACTTGACCCCTTGCTACTCTATCGCCTACATTTACTATTGGAGTTGCAGGAACGCCCGTATGCTGTTTAGTCGGAATAAAAACTTTGGGCGGCTTTACAAAATTTCCATCTACTAAAGAAGCATGCCGCTCAAACTCTGTAAGATTTAATCGTGCTTTTAGGCGGCTTGTAGGCACCTTTCGCCATTCTCTGGCTTCCCGAGGTTTGAAGGTGGTTTTGTGGGAGGTATACTTTACTCCGGCAGCTGCAAGTTCCTTTTTTAAGGCTTGGTTGACTCGACGTGGTGAAAGCTGCTGGGGGCATGAGTATGCTTCGCAAAGACCACATTCGCAGCACAAAAGTGCTTGCTTAATATAATCGCTTGTAAGTCTAAATCCAACGGTCAACATAATTTTCGATGGTTGTAAGTCGTGTCCCAAAAGATATCGAGGGCACTGCTCGGTGCAATAGCGGCACTGTATACAGGAAATCTTGGCCATTTTTAATATATAATCCATGCTGGATGTTTTTACAGTCACAGCAGGATGGTCGTTGGGGAAAAGCAGGAGGCCTCCTGTTGTTTTTACGATAGGCATATCAGGGTTTGTAATATTTCCCATCATGGGTCCACCGTCGATTATAACTTTATCTTTGTATTCTATTCCGAGAAAATCCAACAACCATCCTATATTAGTTCCTACCGGAACTTTTAATGTTATAGGATCTTTTACATCTCCTCCGATGGTAATATACTTATCAATCACCGGCGTATCTTCTTCAATGGCATTGTACACGTTGTATAAAGTTTCAATATTGTTTACTACCGCTCCTACCAAAAGCGGTATACCGCCTTCCGGCACAACTCGGCCTGTTATTTCATAAACAAGCACTTGTTCGTCGCCTGCCGGGAAAAAATCTCCCATTTCAAAAATTTCAATATTGTTTTCGGCTTCAGTTGTAAGCTCTTCTCGTAACGCTTTTATAGCTTGCTTATACTTTCCTTTTAAAGCTATAACCGTTTTCGCCGCTCCGGTGTATTTTGCAAGATGATTTAGTCCTTTTATGACTTTGCCGGGAAACCTTGCCATTATTTCTTTGCTTACATCAAGCAGCGGCTCACATTCAGCTCCATTTGCTATGTAGTAGTCTATACCGCCTTGCTTGAGCTTTGCGTATGTTGGAAATCCTGCACCACCGGCACCTACTACACCCATTTCTTTTAATTTTTCATTTACTTGCAATTGCACCATCTCCTAGCTGCCTGAATCTATTTCCATCGAATCAATAATTCCTACAATTGCTGCATCTACCGGCATTGATTCGTCGGATACTTTTCTGGCAGAACTGCCGGAAGCGACTATTACCAGTTCACCTACGCCGGCCCCTATATTATCAATTGCCACATAAGGTGTCCCAATTTCTCTTTGACGCTCATCCACATTTACAACTATTAAAAATTTCTGACCCTTCAGGCTCTCTTCCTTGCGGGTTGCCCAGACATTGCCTTTGACTTTGCATATATGCACTTATTCCACCGCCCATTCAACATCTACTTTATTATCCTTGGCCGCATCTTTCGCAAGGGGCGTCAGTATAGTGCGCGGTGGCAAGATTATCTTGTTAAAGCCTTTGAGTATGGCATTATTAACTACTTCCGCAGTAACCGGGGCCTTGCTTTCCAGTGCTAAAACATTTTGCTTTTCCTGGGCATTTTCCGGCGGCTTAGGTTTTAACGGTTCTGGAGCAGTTTCAATTTTGCATTCCGTGCCGGCAGGCACAGTCTTTATTCCTGTATCTTTTTTAATGTAAAGGACTTTATTTGCCAGCTCTTCAGCTTTACACATGTCAACACCTAATTGCTCCACCCTTTTTAGCACTTCGCCAACCATACGAGCATATGCTGCCGGCATTGATTTTAACGGAATCGAGTCTGTTATGGCAATAACTTTTTTCTTTAGCAAAAGGCCGCAGGCCAGTGCTTCACTTGCAACAGAATCTCTTATTCCTACAGCAGCTTTTGCAGCTGTATTTTGGGTAAGGGTTGGAAATATTATCTTATCTACAGCAGAAAGAGCATCATAAAGATTTTCTTCTATTGCATCCTCAAATTCTATAGCTTCTCGTATTCTTTGTTTACCTACGGCTTTTTCCGCAGATTTGCTAAAAAGTGCAATAAAGTCAAATTTCTCAGAAAGCAGCTTTAGCTGTTCTAAAACCATATCCAGGTTTCCGGTTCCACCGGTAAAAACCAACAATATTTTTTCTTTTTGACTTTCTTCTTTCTTAATTTCTGCTGCGCCTGCTGCGCCTTCCATTTTTTTCATTACTTCTCGGACAACAGCTTCAATGATAGGCTTCAACATCTCTTGATTCAATCCCATTCACCTCCAAACAGCTCAATGCAATACCCAAAGGCGTTACCAGCAGGGGATCTGTCGGTTTAAATGTGGGAATGTGCAGTTCGTTTTCTATAACCTTTTCTATGCCTTCAAGGCAACATGTTCCACCAACCAAGTAAATGCTTTTCACATCATACCCACGAATTTTACTTTTAATTATGCTTGCAACTTTTTGAACTACAGGCTTTACCATGAGCATGACTTCTTTTTGATTCTCAGGTCGCTTCTTAAAATCTTCCGCCTCTTCAAAGCTAATATGCCTTGCACCTGCTATAACCAGCGAAAAATGTGTGCCGCCAGTTGGCTCATCAGCAGTGTAGACCACCTTGCCGTCCTGGATAATTGCAATTCCTGTAGTTCCTCCGCCGATATCTACAACAGCACCGTTTTCAATGTTGAGCACATTGTTTGCGGCAGTTGGTTCATCCACCATGTTTATGACTTCAAATCCAGCGCCTTCGCACACATAAAAATGCGCTTTTACAGTGCTGTTGCCCGTATCAGGTGGAAACGCACCGGCAGCTTTTTCAAGTTCCCTATTTAATTTTTCCTCTAGCTCCGCCTTCAGCTCTCTCAGTATACGCGTGGCACCAGTAAAGTCTACTACCACACCGTCGCGTACCACTTGTGCAAAGCGATAGGTTACGGCCACAGGGTTTCCTTCAGAGTCTATTACAGTAAGTACAGTATACGCTGTTCCCAAATCAATGCCGGTATATAAGTCACCGATTGCATTTTCAGGATTTATCATACATTTTTCGAGGCGTGCAATAGCTTTATTGACTTTCTCCATTGTAAACATGATTATATTTCCCCAATCTCCATATATACCGTGTCATTGTTTTTTATGCACAATGCATTGGCTTCTTCGATATCAAGATGGCATTCAAGGGCATAGTTTTCATTTACTCTTACCAATACATCTCCAAGTATGCCTTTGCGCATCCCTGTATCATATCTTATCCGAACCAATTGCTTATTTTTAACACCGTATTTTTCGGCATCTTGAGGCACCATATGAATATGTCTTTTTGCAACTATTACGCCCTGCTGCATTTGCACCATCCCACAGGGTCCTACAAGGTATACACCCGGTGTTCCGTCAATATCTCCAGAATCCCTGACAACAGGCCTTACGCCAAGATGATAGCAATCTCCTACAGATATCTCCATCTGACACGCTTTGCGCTCGGGTCCTACTATTCTTACAGAATCAAAATGGCCTTTTGGCCCTATCACCATAACCGTTTCTTCAGCGGCAAATTCTCCCGGCTGGCCTAAAAATTTTTTGACTCTTAAAGGAGCATCGCCAAAAAGAATCTTCCTGGCACTTTCATCGACATGGACATGCCTGTTGGAAACGGTTACCGGAATAGGAACTCTCATTTCTCTTGCAATAATTTCTTGAGCAACTAATTTTACTATTTCATCCTTTTCCATGGCTGGACTCCTAACTTTAATATTCTTTAATATTTTCCGGCCTTTAGGCGGCACATCATTACATAAACGGCACTGCTCATGCGATTTAAAGCCTTTATGATGTCCTCTCTTTTTAAGCCTTCTGCCACATCAAGAAAAGCTTCTACTCCTGCAATCTCAGTTTCTCTTATTTGGGTCCTTACATAATTTAATTCTGCCATCATTTCTCCCATTTCATAGGAGGGAATAAAGTGGGATATGCCAAGGGTTTTTTGGGGATTATGGGAAATTTCTCTAATATCCTGTTCCGACAGACCTAATAAGAGGAAATCCTCAAGAGGCTCCGAAAGCACCTCGGCTCTTAGTATGTTTCTTGCAAGTGTCAAGATATCGTTTAAATCCTCTGCTACATTATCCATTTTTAATGTTTTAGCTTTGACTTGGGTACAGATTATGCAGGCTTCCAGCGAATCTATTTTCCCTCGAAATTTTATTCTGGGATGGCATTTTGGAACAAGATTATTAGCATATAAATGAGTGTAGGCCTCAGGTTTTTCATCTGTTCTTATTCCGGCTCCTATAAGAAAATACCGAGGTTTTTTTGAACCTTCTTCTCTTTTTTCTGCTTCAATATTAGATTTGGACTCTTTGGGATTTTCTTTTATCTCTTCTTTTTCGTCATCGGCAAAGACTATGTCTATCTTGTTTTCTGTAAGAAAACTGCGGGCGGCGGGTGTAAGAATAGTGCCTGACGGTACTTTGTACGTTTTAATAGAATCTAAATTTTTAAGGTTCGAACGTAGATCAATTTCTGTTAAGACTTTCACATAGTTCACCCTCCCCACGGCTTGAAATATTGTAAGAGGTATTACTTCCTTAATTAGTAAGCGACCGCCAGATAATATAAACAGACTGCATCAGGCAAGAAACCTTTTGGCATTACCTGACGGCCTCTTGTAAAGTATGTTCTTACAACTTTTTCTTGATGTATAAAATACATTCTACTTTTTTAATTCATAGATGCTCTGCTTCTTTATTCGTTCCTGTCTATGTGGGGTAGAATATATTCTACATCTCCATGGGGTCTTGGTATTACGTGAACAGAAATAAGTTCTCCTACTCTTGCGGCCGCTGCAGCACCGGCATCGGTAGCCGCCTTAACGGCTCCTACATCGCCTCTTACCATAACTGTAACAAGTCCTCCACCTACATGCTCCTTACCAATAAGATAAACATTTGCAGCCTTTACCATAGCATCTGCTGCTTCAATTGATGCTACTAATCCTCTTGTTTCTATCATTCCTAATGCAATTTGACCATCTGCCATTTTTATCTAACCTCCTCAAAATTTGTCAAGAAATCTTTTTCAGTACTTCTTTTACAATCTTTTTAACAAGCTCTTCTTCGGAATCACCATCTGCTTCTGCAGCAAGAAGTTCTGTTGTAAGCTCTTCAGGACTCTTTATTTCATATGCGAGCCTTTTTATATTTAGAAGATTCATTGGGCCTATGTTATCTGAAGTCGAGTTGCCTCCAAATGAGCCACAGCCCAGTGTCAGCGACGGGGTAAGCCCGGTTGTTCCGCCTATAGCGCCTAAACACGAAGGTGTATTTACTACAATTCTTGATGCGGGTTTTTCAAGGGCAAAGCGAGTAATTACCTCTTTATCCTCTGAGTGGATAGAAAGGGTGTGTCCCATGCCTCCAAGTGCCAACAATCTCTTTGAAAGTTCACAAGCTTCCTGCCAATTCTCAACTTCATAGTAGGCAAGAACGGGGCTTAGTTTCTCACGAGAAAGCGGATATTCCATTCCCACACCGCTAAGTTCTGCAAGCAGCACTCTTGTGTTAGGATCTACTTTAAATCCGGCACTTTGAGCAATAGCTGCAGCTGATTTTCCTACAATAGCAGGGCTCAGACTGCCATCGCAGCGGAAAGCAAAGCGTTCCAGTTTATGAATTTCTTCTTCATTTAAAAACACGCCGCCTTGTTCTTTAATAGCCTCCCGTACTTCGTTGGCATTTAGCTTTTCACATATTAGAGATTGCTCTGAAGAGCAAATCGTGCCATAGTCAAAGGTTTTGCTGTCAAAAATTGCTTTTACTGCTTTTTTAGCATTGGCGCTTCTTTCAATATATGCCGGCACATTGCCGGGACCTACTCCAAAAGCAGGTTTACCGGAACTATATGCCGCCTTTACCATGCCACTGCCGCCGGTTGCAAGTATTACACTTATGTCAGGATGTGTCATAAGTTGGTTTGTGGCGTCTAAAGTCGGATAGTGAATGCATCCGATTATACCTTCTGGAGCTCCTGCGTGAACTGCAGCTTTATGCATAATTTCGGCAGCTTGGCATGTGCAGTCTACAGCTCTCGGATGTGGGCTGAAAATCACGGCATTGCGCGACTTTATAGATATAAGTGATTTGAAAAATGCAGTAGATGTTGGATTTGTAGTAGGTGTAAGCGCCGCTATTACTCCAACCGGCTCCGCTATATGATATACGCGCTTTTCTTTTTCTTCATAGATAATGCCAACGGTTTTAAGGTTTTTTATGCTGTCGTAGACCTTTTTTGTGGAAAAAAGATTTTTTATTATTTTATCCTCATATTTTCCTATTTCAGTTTCTTCAACAGCTACCTTTGCCAGCCATCGAGATGCCTTTATTCCTTCTTCAGCCATTGCTTGCACAATCCTGTCGATTTCTTCTTGGCTAAAAGTCGCCAAGATTCTCTGGGCTTCTTTAGCTTTTTTTACAAGGTTCCTAACTTCTTGTATTGCTAATAAGTCTTTATCAATATTCATCATCTAACTCATCCCTCCCCTCCTTCTTTGCAAATTCCATCAGGGTTTCTATGATTTCTTGTTTTCTCATGGTATAGATCTGAGATTTTATGGTTTCTGCAAGCGGTAAAGCTTTCATAACTTTTCGCAAAGTTCTCACACCATACTCGTCCAGCCGTTTGTCCTCGGGAAGAAGTGATTCTCCCTCAGTATTTTTTAGAAATTCTCTTAAAATTTCTACAGCTTTCTTTAATTCCTCTTCTGTGTAAGGTGTAATTTCATTTGGCGTTTCGTTTTCTATGTTAATTACATTTTCATCAGGCTCGGCTGTATCAGGTTTTTTCTTAGAAACTGGTTTTTTACCTCTTATTTCATCGATAATAGCTATAGTATCATCGGCCGGGCGTGGTATAACGTGGGTTGCTATAAGCTCGCCGACTCTTGCAGCGGCAGCTGACCCTGCGTCCACCGCAGCTCTGACAGCTCCTACTTCTCCTGTTACAATTACGCAGATAAGGCCACCGGTTGTAAAGCGGTATGATGCAAACTCTACATTTGCCGCTTTGAGGCTTGCATCCAATGCCTCTATCGCAGCTACCAAGCCTCGAGTTTCAATGAGGCCCAAGGCATCTTTGCTCATAAGTATCACTCACTTAATATCTCTTAGGATATGCAGCAACTTCCATAACTGCAGCGGCAAAAGCATCGCATGCGGCTTTACACGCCGACTGAGAACCTGTTAAATGGCCTCCGGAAAAGTTGGTTTCAGAAGGCGGTGCAAAAAATGACGTCATTCTCACTTCTGCTGCTTTTATGGCAGCATCTAATGCATATACAGCTTCAATAGGGGGAGCAATTAAATATGCCAGAGGTTCCCCTTCTTTTATATTATTTATCTGTGAGAGATAACTTCCTGTTCTAGATATGCACTGGGCATAAAAGGCAATTTGGCCTTCCGGATCTGCTGCCCAGAAACAAGCTTCGTTTTCGGCAAAATCCACTGCTGCATTAATGCCGCTTTTTACCTCGGCAGGATTTGGGCCGGCAAGAATTCCGATAAACTCACCGGATAGCGGGCCTGAAGCATGAGCTGCGCCTGCATAAAATGATCTTGCATACACAACTTCAACATCAGCTTTTTTCGTAGCTTCATCGATGACTGTATAACCTACATCATCAATGTTCATAGTAAGCATGCCAATACTTCTGTGCTCTGGTTTGAGGTTTAGCTCTTTCTTTAAATAATCATTAACATTAGGAATGAGCTTTATAGCAAGTACATCAGCCTTTATAGGTTTGAATCCATACATTCCTTTTACCTCCTTTTACTTATTTAATTTTAAGCCGCTGGCTTTTGCATCATATATCTTTTTAGCTATGCTTGCGACATGGGCTCCGGCTTCTATTGGTGGAAGGCCTCCGTCATGAATGTTCGAAACAAGGGTGCGATCAGACTCGATGGTATTTTTATTCGGCTTATAGCACATATAGGCGCTCATACTTTTAGCTGTTACAAGGCCCGGTCTTTCGCCGATAAGTTCAACTATAACTTCTGGCTGTAAAATTTCACCGATTTCGTCCATTACAGCCACCCTTGCGTATTTTACAAAGAAAGGCTTACCCATCTTTAGTCCATAATTCTTGATCGCGGCTTCAAATGCGGGAATAAAATCTGCGGCATTTGCCTCGATAGCAGTAGAGCTTAAGCCGTCACAGACAACTAATTGCACATCAGGGGCTTTGGGGCATTCTTTCAAGATTTTCTCTTTTGCCTCATCAGACAGTTTTCTGCCCAAATCCGGCCGTGTAAGATATTCATCTTTGTCTTTTACAACGGTCTGTACTGTAAAAAGTCCGAGTTTTTCTATAAATTCCGGATCCACTTCTTTAATAACTGCATCTTTTGCTGCCGCAACATCCATTCTAAACCTTAACCATGGGTCAACCTTAAACCTGGTACCAGCTCTCCAGATGCCTATGCGGGCAGGAGAAGTACGTTTCAGTCTTGCAAGTCCTTCCGGATCTTTGGGATTGGGTATTTCGGTCCATGTAGTAAGATCCCTAAGTCCTAAATCAGGGAGCATTTCTTCACCGGCGTCCTCCTGGGCTTTTTCAGCTTCTACGCAGGGTTTGCAAGTTGTTGGGGCAGAAGCGCTCTCCTTTTTTTCACTTGCGCTAAGTTCTTTGATTACACTTTCAACCAATTCACGAATATCTTTTTCAGATATCATTCTTTCTACCTCCTTACGTCAAGAAAATAGTAGGATCGCCGGCTATTTCAGTCAATTTGCCGTCTTTCATAATCCCCATTTTTTCAAGCCAGGGCTCAAATTCAGGGCTTGGTCTGAATCCAAAAGTCTGCCTTATTGTAGCTATATCATGGAAACTTCCGCATTGATAGTTAAGCATTATATCATCACCCATGGGAACGCCGATAAAATAGTTAGTACCTGCAGCGGCTAAAAGCACAGCTAGATTTTCAATATCATCTTGATCAGCTTTCATGTGGTTGGTATAACACACATCGACTCCCATGGAGATTCCGGTAAGCTTGCCCATGAAGTGGTCTTCTAGGCCGGCTCTTATTACTTGTTTACTGTTGTAAAGATATTCCGGGCCTATAAAACCGACAACTGTGTTGACTATAAGAGGGCTGTATCTTTTTGCAAGCCCGTAGCAGCGCGCCTCCATTGTAACCTGATCTGCTCCATGGTGTGAATTAGACGAAAGTTCTGAGCCTTGACCGGTTTCAAAGTAGAAAAAGTTCGGGCCGCGGTTAATGCTATATTTCTTCACCAATTCATAAGCTTCGTCTAACATTTCTACAGAAATTCCGAACGCCTCATTGCCTTTCTGGCTTCCTGCAACGCTCTGAAAAACAAGGCCTATGGGTGCTCCCCGTCTTATGCACTCCATTTGAGTAGTAACATGGGCCAAAACCGCATGCTGAGTTGGTATATTCCACTTTACTATTATGTCGTAAAGAGTATTTAAAAGCCGAGAGACATTTTCTGGATCGTCAATTACGGGGTTAATACCCAGCACAGCGTCTCCTATTCCATAGCTTAGACCTTCATAAGTTTGAGCTATTATTGCTTCCACATCATCTGTGGGATGATTTGGCTGAAGTCTTGAAGCGAGAGTACCGGGTAATCCTACTGTTGTATTGGCGTGTGTAACTCTTCTGATTTTTGCTGCACCTGATACCAGATCCATGGTAGAGCTCAGTTTTGCTACACCTGCAACCATTTCGCTTGTAAGCCCCTTGCTTACCCAATCTATGTCGTCGAAAGTCGTTTTATCATCATGAATGAATTCTTTTAGCTGGCCTACTGTCCAGCTCTTAATTTTCCTGTAAGCATTCTCATTTACTTGATCTTGTATGACTCTTGTAACTTCATCTTCTTCATAAGGAACCACTGGATTGTTTCGTAAGTCTTCCAGACACATATTTGCCAGAACCTGTTTTGCTGCAACTCTTTCTTCATCAGATTCAGCAGCAACTCCGGCCAAGATATCGCCTGATCTTTCATCATTAGCCTTTGCGAGGACCTCTTTTACATCCTTGAATTTGTATACTCTTCCTCTAATACTGGTTTTGAGAATCAATTATACCTCCTCCTTAGCTGTTAGAAAATACTAGTGTTTTGATAACTACAGGAACTACACCGCCGTCATAGAGCGGTTTGCCTATATCGATATAATCCCCCTCCTTCATAGTAAGCTGATCTATAGAAATAACGGGTCTCGGCTTGCTCAAGTTGTTTCTTAGAAGATTACCTACCGCTTTACCTATGTCATCTTCACATATAACAACTATAGGGCTTTTGGGGGCAACCCTTCTTGCGGCATTTTCGATAGCCTGTGTCAGCTCTTTTATCTTTGCAAAAGAATTGCCAAAAGCTTTCGGAATAACTATAGCGGGAAGGATTTTTGAATCTTGAACCGAGAACTTTTCCGCCTTTGATACTATTTCCGCCGAGATTTTATCCAAGTCATCGCTTGCTGTAAGATATATCGCCGGCAAGTCTCTAAAGGGAAGAACTTCAGGATCAGAAACGTATATAGTGGAACCACTGAGCTCCGTAGTATGTATACCGGCTCCAATTACCGTTGCATAAATTGTCTCCGCCGGTTTTACCAGCTTCATCGAAGTATCTTTAACAGCATTTTTTATTTCCGCAGCAAGCGCCGGCCCTAAATCCCCAAATCTTGTTATACTTCCTTCCTCAATATCCGGTTCTTCTTCATATATAAGCCGCCCCACTCCTCCAGAAAACATAATACATTTGGGCACAATGCACTGACTTAGGTCTCCGATTGCAAGTTTTTGGGCAAGTTCGTTTGGATTTCCTAAAATTATTGAGATTAGAGCCTGTGATAGCGCTTCGGCAATGGCAAAAATTTCCGTCTTTAAGAGGTTTTTGCCTTTTTCCAATTTAATGCCTAAATAATTTGCTGTAACTTCACCGCCACGGATAAAACTTTGCACTTTGTAAGTCCATGGTTCAAAACGTATTAGTCTTCCGCCTATATCAGCGCATAAAGTAGCTTTTAGCTTTCCATCATCGAAAACAGCGATATTGCTCGTTCCACCTCCCACATCAGCATTGGACACTGAAACATGTTTTTCATTGGAGTAAGTTGCAGCTCCTGAACCCAAACCTGCAATATATGCTTCCAGGTGTGGTCCTGCCGTCGCTACAACAAAGGAACCTGCCATTTTTGATATGGCTTCTAGGACATTTTGGGCATTTTCTTTTCTAGCCGTATCGCCCGTTATTATAACTGCGCCTGTTTTAATTTCATCGGGACTTACTTTTGCTCTCTCATATTCCTTCTTTACTATCTCCTCTATACCTTTAAAGTCGATAGTAGTTTCATCAAGCAGCGGTGTAAAATATACATCGCTCCTATAGATAACCGCTTTATCTATAATCTCTATTTTTGGCACCACAAAACCTGATGCCACATTTTTAATTTTTAACTTGCTTATAACAACGGTGGTGGTTGATGTTCCGATATCAATGCCGGCGCTGAATATTTCTTCGACTTTGCTCATGCATTTCACCTTCGCTTTCTTCGTGGAGGAAATATTATGCGGATAATAAAAGCCCTGTCCCATACATAAATAAACCATATATGAGACAGGGCTCCTTTGCCCGAAGAAAGACTCCTTTGTCTTTCGATATTTTTTAACTTTTTAATATAGTTATATTCAGTTATAAGCTTATAAGTTCACTACTTAAAATTATACTTTTTGCTATTTCAATCATATCTGTGCGCTTTTCCATACTCATCTTTTGAATTTTTCTATAAGCGTCTTTTTCTTTCATATCATATTTATCCATAAGAACGCCCTTGGCTTTTTCGATTATCTTTCGCTTTTCAAGTTTATTCTTAAGGTCAACATTTTCTTCTTTGAGTTTTTGCATTCCTTCCCATTTAGACACAGCCACTCTTAAAGCAGGATAAAGTTCGTCTTCTTTTATAGGTTTAACCAGATATCCAAAAACACCTATAGCAGTTGAAGCCTCAATAAGCTCTGCATGATGATATGCGGTAAGGAGAACTACCGGGCAAATTTCCTCTTCAATAAGGATTTTTGCCGCCTGCATGCCGTCTATGTCTCCCGGCATCTTTATATCCATAAGCACTACATCCGGTATGATTGAACGCGCTAAATTTACCGCTGTTTTACCATCTGAAGCTTCGGCAACAACAGTGCAATTCTTATCAAGGAGAATTTCCACCAAATCCATCCTAATTATCGGTTCATCGTCCACCACCAAAACTCGCATGCCATACCTCCTCTGTAAATGAAAAAGGAAATTTGACTTCCACCCTGGTACCGTCGCTTTCAGTAAAATTTATTATTCCTTTAAGGTCCTCTTCAACTAATGTTTTTATAATATTTAGGCCCAGACTGTTTGTTTTATTAAGATCTTCCTTGCTGCAGCCTATACCATCATCTTCTACAACAAGAAGTACATCATTGTTTTGTCGGCTCACGCTAATACTCACAGTGCCAGAATCTCTGCCGACAAAGGCATGTTCCAATGCATTATGCAAAAGCTCGTTAATAATTAATATAAGCGACGTTGCCTGCCGAGAAATAAGGGTAAAAGAATCACATGTCAGATTAACTTTTATATCTTTTTCATGATCTAACATGCTGTGGGTTATCATATCAAGCATCTGTGTTACAGCACTCTTTACATCGACAATATCCATTCCTTCTTTAGAAAGGACTTCATGAACTACTGCTATGCTCATAATTCGGTTTATGCTGTCTTGCAGAGCTTTTTTTGTCTGATCAGAGTCCGCTCTCCGGGCTTGAAGGCGTAAAAGGCTTGCAACGGTTTGCAAATTATTTTTTATCCGATGATGAATTTCCTTTATAACAACTGTTTGAAGCATTAACTCTTTTTCTTTAATGCGTATCTCCGTAATATCCCTAATTAGCATTAAAGCCCCTGCTGCCATTTCATCTGAGCTTTTTAGCGGAACAGACGTAAAAACAAGGTTTAATCCGGCAAGTTGAGATTCTATGTACATTTGCTCTGCCAACACATCATATCTGAAATCCAGCTCAGGTAGTATATCGACTATTTTTTTACCTTTAATCTCCTTGCCTCTGAATCCTATTCTATCGAATATATCTCGTGCGGCAATATTGTGATAAGTAATTTCGCCATTTTTGTCAAGTATCAACAATCCATCAGGAAGAATGTTCGATACCTTGCCTTCCGCAAAAGCTACTTTAAAAAGTGTCTCTGAAAGATGTTCTGCTGTTTCCATTAAGTCTTTTACTTTTTTCTCTTGTGTGACTTGCTCAGTGATGTCCTGTTCCATAATTAGAACGCCAATTGTCCTGGAATTTTTATTTTTGATGGGAACTACGCTTTGCTTTATTGGCACCCCCTCTTGGCTGATACCCCTCATACCTATGGTGGGTAAGCCCGTCTGCATTGTTCTTAAAACTGCAGGCTCGTTTTTTCTAAGAGCCAGCTGGCCGGCAACTGGAAACCTATACAAGGAACGGGCAGTTCTTGGTTTGGCTTCTGCTACCACAATTGCAGCGTCAGGATCTTTTGTTACACAATCTACAAAAATATCTGCTTGAGTAAGGTCTGCCATAATTTGTAACATATCGGAAATTTCTTGTATTATTTTTATATCGTCGGCTTGCAGATCTGCATATTGCCAGCAAATTTCACTAACATCCTTTGTTGTGATTGACATGTAGTTCACCTCAGGAACGGGTTATTGGAGCCGGAGAAAAATCAAGAACTTCTTTTAGTACATATGTAACCTGTTTAAGGGAGGTCTCTACAGATGATACATCCCCTGTGATTACTAAAGAACCGCTGAATCTGTCAAGAAACCCTATGTTCACGCCTGCGGCTTTTGTGGCTATATCAGCCGCTATAATGGCTCCCTCGCTTGGAGTAATGGTCATAATCCCTATTGCTCCTGATTTCTCTATGCCTAATTTTTGATAAAGCGAACTATCTGGGCTGGCGATAAGATGTGCTAATGTAATCTGTTTTCCGGGGACATATTCCTGTATGATTCGCTGCTTTGTTTCGTGACTGTCCACATCTTCACCGCCTTAATTTTGATGTGAGATTAAATCTAAACTGAACATCATTAATATGAAGTGTAAAAGCTGATAATTATTTAACGTAAGGTAAAACAAACCACGTCCTGTTTGCGCAAATTTTTCTTCTTGCGTTGTGACGTGGCTACACTGCCATTTGTTAGAAAGACGCCATTGTCTTTCTGCATTTCTGCGTTTTATGCTAAGTTTCTTCTATTATACAACAATGCATTTAATTTTTCAATATATTACTGATTTTTTCCTGCAAAAAACCTAGAAATATTTTACACTATCTGATTTTTAGCATCTTACTTTTTTTAAGTCAGCACAGGAGCACACAGAGACCAGCTAACTAAAGTCAAGTCATTTTTTAAAAATAAATTCTAAGAAAAATAGGTATAACAAAGAAGCCTTTAAAAATAACAAACATTTTTA